>NZ_LZIZ01000183.1:0-42150 GCF_001666915.1 Mycobacterium sp. E3339
GTCACGGCGGCCCTTTCGATCAGCGAGATTAGTGGCCGAGATTACCAGCGAGACAAAAATCTTAACTTTTCGTGGGTATTTGACTCACCACATCATTGGTCAATCGCCGGTAGCTTTGAAGGTATCCACCGCGCCAATTCGGTGTGGGAAAGGAGCGCAACATGGGTGGCTCAGAGCGTTCTGAATCATTCGGTACCCCCCGCGAGTCAGGTATGTCCAGCGGCGATGCTGCCGAATTAGAGGAACTACGCCGCGAGGCAGCGTTGCTGCGCGAGCAACTAGAGCATGCGGCCGGGGCGCAGGGTAGCGCCCGCTCCGCGCGCGACGTGCATCAGCTCGAAGCCCGTATCGACTCGCTTGCGGCCCGCAACTCGAAGTTGATGGAGACGCTCAAAGAGGCGCGCCAGCAACTGCTCGCGTTGCGGGAGGAAGTCGACCGGCTCGGGCAGCCGCCGAGTGGCTATGGCGTCTTGCTGGCCGCGCACGAGGATGACACGGTCGACGTGTTCACCTCGGGTCGCAAGATGCGCTTGACCTGCTCGCCCAACATCGACGCGTCGTCGCTGCGTAAGGGTCAGACGGTTCGTCTCAACGAGGCGCTGACCGTTGTCGAGGCCGGCACGTTCGAATCCGTCGGCGAGATCTCGACGTTGCGCGAACTGCTTGCGGATGGACATCGGGCGCTGGTCGTCGGTCACGCCGACGAGGAACGCATCGTCTGGCTCGCGGAGCCACTGGTGGCTGAGGACCTGCCGGAGGGTCACCCCGACGCTCTCAATGACGACACCAGGCCGCGCAAGTTGCGGCCTGGCGATTCTCTGCTGGTCGACACCAAGGCCGGCTACGCGTTCGAGCGAATTCCCAAGGCCGAGGTCGAGGATCTGGTGCTCGAGGAGGTGCCCGACGTCAGCTACTCCGACATCGGTGGCCTGACTCGCCAGATCGAGCAGATCCGCGACGCCGTGGAGCTGCCCTTCCTGCACAAGGAGCTGTACCGGGAGTACGCGCTGCGCCCGCCCAAGGGTGTGTTGCTGTACGGCCCGCCCGGCTGCGGGAAGACGTTGATCGCCAAGGCGGTGGCGAACTCGCTGGCCAAGAAGATGGCCGAGGTGCGCGGCGACGACGCGCGCGAGGCGAAGTCCTACTTCCTCAACATCAAAGGCCCCGAACTGCTGAACAAGTTCGTCGGCGAGACCGAGCGGCACATCCGGCTGATCTTCCAGCGGGCGCGCGAAAAGGCGTCCGAAGGAACGCCGGTGATCGTGTTCTTCGACGAGATGGACTCGATCTTCCGCACCCGCGGCACGGGTGTCTCCTCGGACGTCGAGACCACGGTCGTCCCGCAGCTACTCAGCGAGATCGACGGCGTCGAGGGGCTGGAGAACGTCATCGTGATCGGCGCCTCCAACCGTGAGGACATGATCGACCCGGCGATCCTGCGGCCCGGCCGTCTGGACGTGAAGATCAAGATCGAACGGCCGGATGCCGAAGCGGCGCAAGACATCTTCTCGAAGTACCTGGTCGAGTCGCTGCCGGTGCACGCCGATGACCTCGCCGAGTTCGGAGGCGACCGGTCGGCCTGCATCCGGGCGATGATCGAGAAGGTCGTCGAGCGGATGTACGCCGAGATCGACGACAACCGGTTCCTGGAGGTCACCTACGCCAACGGTGACAAGGAAGTCATGTACTTCAAGGACTTCAACTCCGGGGCGATGATCCAGAACGTCGTCGACCGCGCGAAGAAGAACGCGATCAAGTCGGTGCTGGAGACCGGGCAACCGGGTCTGCGCATCCAGCATCTGCTCGACTCGATCGTCGACGAGTTCGCCGAGAACGAGGACCTGCCCAACACCACCAACCCCGATGACTGGGCGCGGATTTCGGGCAAGAAGGGCGAGCGGATCGTCTACATCCGCACCCTGGTCACCGGCAAGAGCTCGAGCGCATCGCGGGCCATCGACACCGAGTCCAACCTCGGCCAGTACCTGTAGGCGCTCAAGCCGCGTCGCGACACTTAAACCACGCACACGACACGCCGAGGCGGATGTGCGTGGTTTGAGTTTCGACGGCTTCGGCCGTCAGTCGGTCACCAGCGAGTAGCTGTTGGTCAGGTTGTCCTGCAGCACCTGGGCCGCCCGGGCCCTGGTGTCCACGCGCAACTCTTCGGTGAGCACTCGCGGCTGGTAGGTCCACCCCGCCGGCAGGTCGAGTCGGTCGGCGAGCCGCGGTAGGTCGGCTTGCGACAGGTTGGGGTCGGCGACCTGGCTGAAGGTCTGCATCACCCAGTGCTGTCCCTGCGGGTCGATGAGCTCGTAGACCTGTTCGCCGGCGTTGAAGACGAAGACCGTGTGGCGATTGACCTTGTTCGGGATGTACGGCGCGGGATTCATCGAAGACAACAGGACGGTGGCCTGCTGAATCATCTCGATGCCGCCGAAGTTCTTGGTCACCTGTGGCCCCTGGGCCTCTTTCTCGATCGCGTTCATCAGCCAGTACCGCGGGCCGTTGAGCAGCGCTGCGGCCACACCGTTTTCGGCGGCGATGGCGTGCGGGTCGAGCGCGGACCACAGGTCGGCCGGGCAGTCGTTCAGCGGGAAGCTGTTGTAGACCGTGGCCTGCGGGCCGGCCTCGCCGGCGGTGACCAGCAGCACCTCCCCGTAGCGCTTTCCTGCCAGGTCGAGTGCGTGTTTACCGACGGCGCGGTCGGATTCGGGGGCGGACACACGGTGAAATTAGTCACTGCCACCGGTGCCGTCAACAGCACGCGCGGTCAGCGCGACGGCGCCGCGGTAGCGGTTGCGGGCGACCAGGGTGGTGTGCAGGTCTTCGATCAGGGGGTCCAGGAAGGTGCTGCGGTACTCGGCGTCGCCGGCCGCGCGGGCGCTGATGTACATGAAGGTCAGCGCGCCGAGGAAAAGACTCATGTGCACCAGTGAATCCGGAACCGGCAGCGTGAATCCCAGCACGGTCGCGGTGCTCTTGTAGGTGTGGGTCCATTCGTTGAGCAGTTCGGGGCTCAGCACGATCAAGCCGAGGATCAGGTAGATCGCGGCGGTCACCACCGCCACCACCAGGATCTGCGCCAGCTGCGAGGCGGCCAGCACGAACACCACGTTGAGGCGTTCCGTCTTCTTCAGCGGCGCGGAATCTCCGGCGTCGGGCAAGCCCGCGAAAGGCGTGCCGGCGAGGTGTTCCTTTTCCTCGGGCAGCGCCGCCGTCGACTTCAGCATCGGCCGGACCCGCTCGACGGTGGCCGAGACGACGAAGGCCGCCGCGATGGAGACCAGGAACGCCATCGCCAGCCCCAGCCGGTTCCCGCTGATCGTCGCGGCCATCAGCCAGACGTAGGTGTTGAAGAACACCAACGCGGTCAGCAACACGACCGGCAACGCCCGAACCGCCAGCGCGCCGACCATGGTGAAGTGCGACAGCATCATGCGCATCGCCCAACCGACCACCGAGCCGATGCCGAAGCCGGTCAGGATTAGCACGACGAGGAGCACGGCCGCCTGCTGCGGCAGTTGCGCGGCGTCGCCCGTCGCCACCCCGACGCCGGCGACCACCAGAACCGACGCCGTCGCCAGAGCGGCCCGCGTCCGCCCGCTTCGTGACCGGGACACCAGCCAGCCGACCAGCACCATCAGCGGGAGGCTGAGACCGACGATCACCAGCACGATCAGCTCGGAAGTTGTTGGCGTTCCGGTGATTTCGATGTCATGGCCGCCGGTGATCAGATATACCGGCAGCACGCAGGCCTGCAACGTCGCGTATGCCGCCAGCATGGGCGCCGAACGTGGCCAGAGGCGTCGCCAGCGAGCGCGGCGGGTGAGCACCGACGGCAAACCCCGCTGCAGGAACCAGCTTTCAGCCGCACCGCTGGCCGCACCTCGGCGGCGCGGCGTGCGGCGCAGAGTTAGCTCCATGCCGGCTCACCCTACGGCGGGCGGCCCACCCGCGCTGGTCGTTTGCCCGCCACACCTCGCCCCGTCCCCCTCGCCGCTTCGCGCCTGGGCGGTTCCCCCAGCGCGGGCCGCATCGTCGGCGGGCCTAGCCCCGACTGCCCGCCTTGCCCTCTCGCCGCTTCGCGGCGGGGCGGTGCCCCCACCTCGCCCCGCCGCGCGGGCCGCATCGTCGGCGGGCCTACGCTTAGGTCATGCAACGGATTATCGGGACGGAGGTCGAGTACGGCATTTCATCACCGTCGGACCCGACGGCCAACCCGATCCTCACCTCGACTCAGGCGGTCCTGGCCTACGCCGCCGCCGCCGGCATCCAGCGCGCGAAACGCACCCGCTGGGACTACGAGGTGGAGTCCCCGCTGCGGGACGCCCGCGGTTTCGATCTGAGCCGTTCGGCCGGGCCGCCGCCGGTGGTCGACGCGGACGAGGTCGGCGCCGCCAACATGATCTTGACCAACGGGGCCCGGCTCTACGTCGACCACGCCCACCCCGAATATTCGGCGCCCGAATGCACCGACCCGCTGGACGCGGTGATCTGGGACAAGGCCGGCGAGCGCGTCATGGAGGCCGCCGCCAGGCATGTCGCCAGCGTGCCGGGGGCGGCCAAACTGCAGCTCTACAAGAACAACGTCGACGGCAAGGGCGCCTCCTACGGCGCGCACGAAAACTACCTGATGTCGCGGCAGACGCCGTTTTCGTCGATCATCGCGGGGTTGACCCCCTTTCTGGTGTCCCGGCAGGTGGTGACCGGCTCGGGCCGGGTCGGCATCGGCCCCTCCGGGGACGAGCCCGGCTTCCAGCTGTCCCAGCGCTCCGACTACATCGAGGTCGAGGTCGGGCTGGAGACCACCCTCAAGCGCGGCATCATCAACACCCGCGACGAACCGCACGCCGACGCCGACCGATACCGCCGGCTGCACGTCATCATCGGCGACGCCAACCTCGCCGAGACGTCGACCTACCTGAAATTGGGCACCACCGCGCTGGTGCTGGACCTGATCGAAGTCGGCCCCGAACACGGGATCGACCTGAGCGACCTGGTGCTGGCCCGGCCGGTGCACGCGGTCCACGCGATCAGCCGCGATCCGTCGTTGCGGACCGCCGTGGCCCTGGCCGACGGCCGGGAATTGACGGGCCTTGCGCTACAACGGATTTACCTGGACCGGGTGGCGAAGCTGGTCGACAGCCGCGACCCCGACGCCCGCGCGGCCGACATCGTTCAGACGTGGGCGCACGTGCTCGACCAACTCGAGCGGGACCCGATGGAATGCGCCGAGGTGCTCGACTGGCCCGCCAAGCTGCGCCTGCTCGAGGGCTTCCGGCAGCGGGAGAACCTGAGCTGGTCGGCCCCCCGGCTGCACCTCGTCGACCTGCAGTATTCCGATGTCCGGCTGGACAAGGGCCTCTACAACCGGCTGGTCGCGCGCGGCTCGATGAAGCGCCTGGTCACCGAACATCAGGTGCTCGACGCCGTGGACAACCCGCCGACCGATACGCGGGCCTACTTCCGCGGTGAGTGCCTGCGCCGGTTCGGCGCCGACATCGCCGCGGCCAGCTGGGACTCCGTGATCTTCGACCTGGGCGGTGATTCGCTGGTCCGGATCCCGACGCTCGAGCCGCTGCGGGGCAGCAAGGCGCACGTCGGGGCCCTGCTGGACTCGGTGGACAGCGCCGCCGAACTGGTGGAACAACTCACCAGCTAGGCCTGTTAGGCCGGGGAACGTCGGGGTTGACCGGTAGGGTAGGGAGATAACAGCGAGCAGCGTGGCTTACTAAGCAAGCAGCGGCTGAACAAGTTCAGATGAAGCAGGAGGCCGGCGATGGCTCAGGAGCAGACCAAGCGTGGCGGTGGTGGTGGCGACGACGACGACTTCGCCGACAGCACGGCCGCGGGCCAGGAGCGCCGCGAGAAGCTAGCCGAGGACACCGACGATCTGCTCGACGAGATCGATGACGTCCTCGAAGAGAACGCCGAAGACTTCGTCCGGGCATACGTCCAAAAGGGCGGACAGTGACCTGGCCCTTCTCCGATCGCCTGTCCACAAACTCAGCACTTCCGGGCTCGGCCCTTTCCCGAAATCCCACCGTCGACCTGTCGTCGTTTGCCGACTTCCTGCGCCGCCAGGCGCCGGAGCTGCTGCCGGTGAGCCTGGGCGGCGGCGCGCACTCCGCCGGGGCCGGCTCGCAACTGCCGCACGGCACCACGATCGTTGCCCTGAAATATCCCGGCGGCGTCGTCATCGCGGGGGACCGGCGCTCGACCCAGGGCAACATGATCGCCGGGCGCGACGTGAAGAAGGTGTACGTCACCGATGACTACACCGCCACGGGCATCGCCGGCACCGCCGCGATCGCCGTCGAGTTCGCCCGCCTCTACGCGGTGGAACTGGAGCACTACGAAAAGCTCGAGGGCGTGCCACTCACCTTCGCCGGAAAGGTCAACCGGCTGGCGATCATGGTGCGCGGAAACCTCGCCGCCGCGATGCAGGGCCTGGTGGCCCTGCCGCTGCTGGCGGGTTACGACATCGACGCACCCGACCCCGAAGGCGCCGGCCGGATCGTCTCGTTCGACGCCGCCGGCGGCTGGAACATCGAAGAAGAGGGCTACCAGTCGGTGGGCTCGGGCTCGATCTTCGCCAAGTCGTCCATGAAGAAGCTCTACTCGCGGGTCGTCGATGCCGATTCCGCGGTGCGGGTGGCCGTCGAGGCGCTCTACGACGCCGCCGATGACGACTCGGCCACCGGCGGACCCGACTTGGTTCGCGGCATCTACCCGACGGCGGTCACCATCGGTGCCGAGGGGGCGGCCGAGGTGCCCGAAAGCCGGATCGCCGAACTGGCCCGCGAAGTCATCGAAAGTCGTTCCCGCGCGGACACATTCGGCCCCGACGGCGGTGAGAAGTGAGCTTTCCTTATTTCATCTCGCCCGAGCAGGCGATGCGCGAGCGCAGCGAGCTCGCCCGCAAGGGCATCGCGCGCGGCAAGAGCGTGGTGGCGCTGGTCTACGCCGGTGGTGTGCTCTTTGTCGCGGAGAACCCGTCGCGCTCCCTGCAGAAGATCAGCGAGCTCTACGATCGCGTGGGTTTCGCGGCCGCGGGCAAGTTTAACGAGTTCGACAACCTGCGCCGCGGCGGGATCCAGTTCGCCGACACCCGCGGTTACGCCTACGACCGCCGCGACGTCACGGGCCGTCAGCTGGCCAACGTCTACGCCCAGACCCTGGGCACCATCTTCACCGAGCAGGCCAAGCCCTACGAGGTGGAGCTGTGCGTCGCCGAGGTCGCGCACTACGGCGAGACGAAACCGCCTGAGCTCTATCGCATTACCTACGACGGCTCGATAGCCGACGAACCCCATTTCGTGGTGATGGGTGGTACCACCGAGCCGATCACCACCGCGCTCAAGGAGTCCTACGCCGAGAACGCCGACCTGCGTGACGCGACGCGGATCGCGGTGAAGGCGCTGCGGGCCGGCAGCGCCGAGGGTTCTGGCGGCGATCAGCCATCCCCTGACGTGGGCAGCCTGGAGGTCGCCATTCTGGACGTCAACCGGCCGCGGCGGGCGTTCCGCCGGATCAACCGGGCGACCCTGGAAAGCCTGTTGCAAGAGGGGGATTCGAAGCAGGCGGAATCCGACGGCGAAACGCCCGGTTCCAACGGCGACTCCGCGGGCTGAATCGGGCCCGCACCGCGCCCCGGCCCGCGTTCGCTATCAGCTGAACGCCCAGGGCAGACCGGGTCGGCACGTGGCGGTTCTGGGGCCGCTGGTGCCCACGATGCTGGTGAGCCGTCCGGGTGTCGCGCCGGATCCCTGCCCGCGCGGCCCGTCGGGCGGTCGCCCAAAACTCGTGCGGACCCGTAGGCGCGGCTTCCGCACCCTCGCGGTCAGACAACCAGTACCCTCGATTACGTGCAGCGGCGAATCATGGGCATCGAGACCGAGTTCGGTGTCACCTGCACGTTCCACGGCCATCGCCGCCTGTCTCCGGACGAGGTCGCTCGCTACCTGTTCCGTCGGGTGGTGTCGTGGGGCCGCAGCTCCAACGTTTTCCTGCGCAACGGCGCCCGCCTGTATCTCGACGTGGGCAGCCACCCCGAGTACGCGACGGCCGAGTGCGACAGCCTGGTGCAGCTGGTCACCCACGACCGGGCCGGCGAATGGGTGCTCGAAGACCTGCTGATCGACGCGGAGCAGCGCCTCGCCGACGAGGGCATCGGCGGCGACATCTACCTGTTCAAGAACAACACCGACTCCGCCGGCAACTCGTATGGCTGCCATGAGAACTACCTGATCGTGCGCGCCGGCGAGTTCTCCCGGATCTCCGACGTGCTGCTGCCGTTCCTGGTCACCCGCCAGCTCATCTGCGGGGCGGGCAAGGTGCTGCAGACCCCTAAGGCGGCGACGTTCTGCCTGTCCCAACGGGCCGAGCACATCTGGGAGGGCGTCTCCTCGGCCACCACCCGGAGCCGGCCCATCATCAACACCCGCGACGAGCCGCACGCCGACGCCGAGAAGTACCGGCGGCTGCACGTGATCGTGGGCGACTCCAACATGTGCGAGACCACCACGATGCTCAAGGTGGGCACCGCGGCGCTGGTGCTGGAGATGATCGAGGCGGGCGTTCCCTTCCGCGACTTCTCGCTGGACAACCCCATCCGCGCCATCCGGGAGGTCAGCCACGACATCACCGGCAGGCGGCCGGTGCGGTTGGCGGGCGGGCGTCAGGCCAGCGCCCTGGACATCCAGCGCGAGTACTACAGCCGCGCCGTCGAACACCTGCAGACCCGCGAGCCGAACGCCCAGATCGAGCAGGTCGTCGACCTGTGGGGTCGCCAGCTCGACGCCGTCGAGAGCCAGGACTTCGCCAAGGTGGACACCGAAATCGACTGGGTGATCAAGCGCAAGCTGTTCCAGCGCTACCAGGACCGCTACGACATGGAGCTGTCCGACCCGAAGATCGCCCAGCTGGACCTGGCCTACCACGACATCAAACGCGGGCGCGGCGTCTTCGACCTGCTGCAGCGCAAGGGCCTGGCGGCGCGCGTCACCACCGACGAGGAGATTGCGGAGGCGGTCGACCACCCGCCACAAACCACCCGCGCGCGGCTGCGTGGCGAATTCATCAGCGCCGCCCAGGCCGCGGGCCGCGACTTCACCGTCGACTGGGTGCACCTCAAGCTCAACGACCAGGCCCAGCGGACGGTGCTGTGCAAGGACCCATTCCGGGCGGTCGACGAGCGGGTCAAGCGGCTGATCGCCAGCATGTAGCCGCAGCCGCGAACGTGATATCGCGTGCGCTCGACTCGCCGACCGGTGCAGGCGCGCGGCGCGTGGCGGTTATAACCTGGTGCGAATGGCGACCTCCAAAGTCGAGCGGTTGGTCAATCTCGTCATCGCCCTGCTGTCCACCCGCGGTTACATCAGCGCGGAGAAGATCCGGTCCAGCGTGGCGGGTTATTCGGATAGCCCCAGCGCCGAGGCGTTCTCGCGCATGTTCGAGCGTGACAAGAACGAGTTGCGCGATCTCGGGATCCCGCTGGAGGTGGGCAGGGCGTCGGCCATGGACCCCGCCGAGGGGTATCGCATCAACCGGGACGCCTACTCGCTGCCCGCGGTCGAGCTCACTGCGGACGAGGCGGCCGCGGTCGCCGTCGCGACGCAACTGTGGGAATCGCCCGAACTGATCACCGCCACCCAGGGCGCGTTGCTCAAGCTGCGCGCCGCCGGGGTGGACGTCGACCCTGACGCGCCGGTGGCCATCGCCTCGCCGGCCGGCGTGCCGGGGCTGCGCGGTTCAGAGGAGGTGCTTGGAATCCTGTTGTCGGCCATCGATTCTCGCCAGGCGGTGCAGTTCCCGCACCGGCCGTCGCGCGCCGAGCCGTACAGCATGCGCACGGTGGAGCCGTGGGGCGTGGTCACCGAGAAGGGCCGCTGGTATCTGGTGGGCCACGACCGCGACCGCGGCGCCACCCGTACGTTCCGGCTGTCGCGGATCGGCGCGGAGGTCACGCCGATCGGCCAGCCCGGGGCCGTCGTCGTGCCCGAGGACGTGGACCTGCGCCAGATTGTGGCCCGGACGGTGGCCGAGACCCCGACCGGCGGACATGCGCGGGTGTGGGTCGCCGACGGGCGGGCCACCGCGCTGCGCCGGGCCGGGACGTCCGCCGGCGCGCGACAGCTGGGCGGCCGCGACGGCGAGGTGATCGACCTCGACATCAAATCGAGCGACGGGCTGGCGCGCGAGATCGCCGGCTACGGGGCTGACGCCGTCGTGCTCGAGCCACAGTCCCTGCGCGACGACGTGCTCACGCGGCTGCGTGCCCAGGCGGGGGTCTCGGCATGACTCGCGCCGGCGACGATGCAGTGGGGGCACCCCCAGCCGCGCAGCGGCGAGGGGGACGGAGCGATGAGGTGGGGGCACCTCCCGCTTGCGGGGGAGAGTGGCGCCCATGACCCCCGTGTCCACCCGCCTCATCCGGCTGCTCAACATGGTGCCGTACTTCCAGGCCAACCCGCGGGTCACCCGGTCCAAGGCGGCCGCCGACCTCGGGGTGTCGGCCAAGCAACTGGAGGAGGACCTCAACCAGCTGTGGATGTGCGGCCTGCCCGGCTACTACCCGGGCGACCTGATCGACTTCCAGTTCGCCGGCGACACCATCGAGGTGACCTTCTCCGCCGGCATCGACCGGCCCCTGAAGCTCACCTCGCCCGAGGCCACCGGGCTGCTGGTGGCGCTGCGGGCGCTGGCCGACATCCCCGGCGTCGTCGATCCCGAAGCGGCGCGCAGTGCGATCGCCAAGATCGAGGCGGCCGCCGGCGCCGTCGGGCAGGACATCGCGGCGACGGCCGTCGACGAGCCCGCGCCCGTCGAGAGCCACGCGGCGGCCGCGGTGCGCACGGCGGTGCAGCACAAACACGCGCTGTCCATTGACTACTACTCCGCTTCCCATGACACCCTGACCAGCCGGATCGTCGACCCCATCCGGGTGCTGCTGATCGGCGGCCACAGCTACCTGGAGGCCTGGTCACGCGACGCCGAAGGGGTGCGGCTGTTCCGCTTCGACCGGATCGTCGACGCCGCCGAGCTGGACGAGCCGGCGGCCCCGCCCGAACTGGCCGTGCACGCGCCGCCGGACACCTCGCTCTTCGACGGCGACCCGGCATTGCCGTCGGCCAAGCTGCGCGTCGCGCCGTCGGCGTCGTGGATGTTCGAGTACTACCCGATGCGCGAGGTCAACGAGTTGCCGGACGGTTCCTGCGAGGCGGTGATGACCTACGCCTCCGAGGACTGGATGACCCGCCTGGTGCTGGGCTTCGGGGCGGACGTGCGGGTGCTTGAACCGGAATCACTGGCAACACGTGTCCGGGATGCCGCGGCCGCGGCGTGCGAGTCCTATCAGGCGCTTACCCGCTGAGGCCACGGCGCGGGCGGCCCGGTGTATCGCCGGGCTGCGGTAGCATCGGGTAGACGTCTGGAGGTAATCAAAGTGGGCAGTCTTAGTCCGTGGCACTGGGCCATCCTCGCCGTGGTGGTGATCCTGCTTTTCGGTGCCAAGAAGCTCCCCGATGCAGCACGTTCGTTGGGCAAGTCGATGCGCATCTTCAAGTCCGAGCTGCGCGAAATGCAGACCGAGAACAAGTCCGAAGCGCCTTCCATCGAGACCCCTCAGCCCGTTCAGTCGCAGCGGGTGGAGCCGCCGACGGCCACCGAGCAGGGGCACACCGAAGCACGCCCGGCATAGCCGCCGTCATCGTCGCGGTGCCCGAACGCCACTGAACGAGCGTCGTGAAAGTTTTCAAGGTTTCTGCGCGCACTGCCGGCGTCCTGAAGCGCCTAAACCCGCGTAACAGGCGCAGCCGAACCAATCCCGACGCGACGATGTCGCTCGTCGATCACCTGACCGAACTGCGCACCCGGTTGCTGCTCTCGCTGGCCGCCATCCTGGTCACCACGATCTTCGGGTTCTTCTGGTACTCGCATTCCCTCTTCGGCCTGGAGAGCCTGGGCGAGTGGCTGCGCCATCCGTACTGTTCGCTGCCGCAGTCGGCGCGCGCGAGCATCAGCGCCGACGGTCAATGCCGGCTGCTGGCGACGGCGCCGTTCGACCAGTTCATGTTGCGGCTCAAGGTCGGGTTGACCGCCGGGGTGGTGCTGGCCTGTCCGGTGTGGTTCTACGAGCTGTGGGCGTTCATCACGCCGGGGCTGTACCAGAAGGAGCGCCGCTTCGCGGTCGGGTTCGTGGTCCCCGCGGCGGTGCTGTTCGTCGCGGGCGCGGTGCTGGCGTACTTCGTGCTGTCCAAGGCGCTGGGTTTCCTGCTGACCGTGGGCAGCGACGTGCAGGTGACCGCGCTGTCGGGGGACCGGTACTTCGGCTTCTTGATCAACCTGTTGGTGGTGTTCGGAGTCAGCTTCGAATTTCCGCTGCTGATCGTCATGCTCAACATGACCGGCGTGCTCACCTATGAGCGGCTGAAGTCGTGGCGGCGCGGCCTGATCTTCGGGATGTTCGTGTTCGCCGCGGTTTTCACCCCGGGGTCCGACCCGTTTTCGATGACCGCCCTGGGCGTGGCGTTGTCGGTGCTCCTCGAGTTCGCCATCCAGATCGCCCGCCTGCACGACCGGCGCAAGGCCAAGCGCGAAGCGCAAACCGCGATTCCCGATGACCAGGCATCGGCCATCGAGCCGCCCACACCGATACAGGAGTCGGTCCCCGAGCCGTCGTTCACCGCCGGCCAGCACGACGATGTCACCTGAGCCCTCGGTGCCGCAGGACCTGGCGGAGCTCGCCGAGCTGACCCGGTTCACCGCCGAATTGCCCTTCGCGCTCGACGGCTTCCAGCGGCGGGCGTGCGCCGCGCTGGAACGCGGCCACGGCGTGCTGGTCTGCGCGCCGACCGGCGCCGGCAAGACGGTGGTGGGGGAATTCGCCGTGCACCTGGCGCTGGCCGCCGGCGGCAAGTGCTTCTACACCACGCCGCTCAAGGCGCTGAGCAATCAGAAGCACACCGACCTGACCGCGCGCTACGGTCGCGACCGGATCGGCCTGCTGACCGGTGACATGTCGGTGAACGCCGACGCCCCCGTGGTGGTGATGACCACCGAGGTGCTGCGCAACATGCTCTACGCCAATTCTCCTGCGCTGCAAGGACTTTCCTACGTCGTGATGGACGAGGTGCATTTCCTGGCCGACCGGATGCGCGGCCCGGTGTGGGAGGAAGTGATCCTGCACCTGCCCGACGAGGTGCGGGTGGTCAGCCTGTCGGCCACGGTGAGCAACGCCGAGGAGTTCGGCGGCTGGATCCAGACGGTGCGCGGCGATACCACCGTGGTGGTCGACGAGC
Source organism: Mycobacterium sp. E3339 (assembly GCF_001666915.1). Taxonomy (NCBI): domain Bacteria; kingdom Bacillati; phylum Actinomycetota; class Actinomycetes; order Mycobacteriales; family Mycobacteriaceae; genus Mycobacterium; species Mycobacterium sp. E3339. The sequence continues at coordinate 13,302 of NZ_LZIZ01000183.1, forward strand.
ACCGGCCGGTGCCGTTGTGGCAGCACGTATTGGTGGGCAAGCGGCTGTTCGACCTCTTCGACTACCGCAGCTCGGAGGGCGGCGGGCAGCCGGTCGCCGGCCAGGAGTCACGCGTCAGCCCGGACCTGGTGCGCCACATCGCGCACCGCCGGGAGGCGGACCGGATGTCGGACTGGCAGCCGCGGCGTGGGCGCGGCGGACGCGGTGCGCCCGGCCGGCCGCGGTTCTACCGGCCACCCGGGCGGGCGGACGTGATCGCGACGCTGGACTCCGAGGGGCTGCTGCCGGCGATCACGTTCGTGTTCTCCCGCGCCGGCTGCGACGCCGCCGTCCAGCAGTGCCTGCGCTCGCCGCTGCGGTTGACCACCGAGGAGGAGCGGGCGCAGATCGCCGAGGTGATCGAGCACCGGTGCGGCGATCTCGCCGACGCCGACCTGGCGGTGCTCGGTTACTACGAGTGGCGGGAGGGGCTGCTGCGCGGCCTGGCCGCCCACCACGCCGGGATGTTGCCGGTGTTCCGGCACACCGTCGAGGAGCTGTTCACCGCCGGCCTGGTCAAGGCGGTGTTCGCCACCGAGACCCTGGCGCTCGGCATCAACATGCCCGCCCGCACGGTGGTGCTCGAGCGGCTGGTCAAATTCAACGGCGAGCAGCACATGCCGCTGACGCCGGGGGAGTACACGCAGCTGACCGGCCGCGCCGGGCGGCGCGGCATCGACGTCGAGGGCCACGCGGTGGTGCTGTGGAATCCCGCCGACGAGAACACCGAGCCGGTAGCGGTGGCGGGCCTGGCCTCCACCCGCACCTTCCCGCTGCGCAGCTCGTTCGCCCCGTCGTACAACATGACGATCAACCTGGTGCAGCAGATGGGTCCCGAGCAGGCGCACCGGCTGCTGGAGCAGTCGTTCGCGCAGTACCAGGCCGACCGCTCCGTGGTCGGCCTGGTGCGCGGAATCGAACGCGGCAACGCGATGCTCGCCGAGATCGCCGGCGAGCTCGGCGGCCCGCAGGCGCCGATCCTCGACTACGCCCGGCTGCGGGCGCGCATCTCGGAGATGGAACGCGCGCAGTCCCGCGCCTCGCGGCTGCAGCGGCGCCAGGCGGCCAGCGACGCGCTGGCCGCGCTGCGGCGTGGCGACATCATCAACATCACCCACGGCCGGCGCGGCGGGCTGGCGGTGGTGCTGGAATCGGCCCGCGACGGCGAGGACCCGCGCCCGCTGGTCCTTACCGAAAACCGTTGGGCGGGGCGGATTTCGACGGCCGACTATCCGGGAGCGTCGGCCCCGGTCGGTTCCATGCCGCTGCCCAAGCGGGTCGAGCACCGGCAGCCGCGGGTCCGACGAGACCTGGCGTCGGCGTTGCGGTCGGTGGCCGCCGGGCTCGCGATTCCGGCCAGGCGCCGCGGCGGGCGCGGCGACCAGGACGACGGATTTCACAACCCCGAACTGGCGTCGCTGCGCGACGAGCTGCGTCGGCACCCGTCGCACAACAGCCCCGGCCTCGAAGCCCAGGTGCGGCAGGCCGAGCGGTACCTGCGGATCGAACGCGACAACGCGCAGTTGGAGAAAAAGGTTGCCGCCGCGACCAATTCGCTGGCGCGGACCTTCGACCGGATTGTCGGGCTGCTCACCGAGCGCGGTTTCATCCGAGGCCCGGACACCGATCCCCGCGTCACCGACGACGGGCGCCTGCTCGCCCGCATCTACAGCGAAAGCGACCTCCTGGTCGCCGAATGCCTGCGCACGGGCGCCTGGGCGGACCTGAAGCCACCCGAGTTGGCGGCGGTGGTCTCGGCGGTGCTTTACGAGAGCAGGGGAGGTGAGGGCCCGCGGGCGGCGTTCGCCGCCGAGGCGCCCACCCAGCGCGTGCGGCAGGCGCTGCAGCAAACCGCTCGGCTGTCGTACGCGCTGCGCGGCGACGAGCAGACGCACCGGATCGCGCCCAGTCGGGAGCCAGACGACGGTTTCGTCAACGTCATCTACCGCTGGGCCAAATCCGGCGACCTGGCGGCGGCCCTGGCAGCCGTGGACCCGGCGGGCACCGGCTCGCCGCTGTTGGCGGGCGATTTCGTGCGTTGGTGTCGCCAGGTGCTCGACCTGTTGGACCAGGTCCGCAACGCGGCCCCGGACGCTGAGCTGAGGGCCACCGCCAAGCGCGCGATCAATGACGTTCGGCGCGGCGTCGTCGCTGTTGACGCCGGGTAGGCTGAGCCGAAGCTACCGTAGATCCAACAAATCACGACGCCGATAGTTCGTGCCGAGACATAAGGGGCTGAGGAGAGACGATGAGCGGACCGCAGGGACCGGACCAGCAGTGGCAACCGCCCGGCCAAGGTAGCGATCAGTCCTCCGAACCGACCCAGGTCGGTTCGCCGTGGCAGCAGCAGCCGGGCCAGGAGGCCACCTGGCAGGCTCCGGCGTACACGCCGCCCGCCGAGTACCCGCAATACCAGCAGCCGGCCGAACAGGCCTACCCGCAGCAATACCCGCAGCAGCCCGGCTACGGCCAGCCTCAGCAGTACGCGCAGCCGGGCCAGTACGGTCAGCCGGGGCAGTATGGCCAGCCGGGGCAGTATGGCCAGCCGGGTCAGTACGCGCAGCCGGGCCAGTACGGGCAGCCCGGGCAGTATGGCCAGCCGGGTCAGTACGGCCAGCCCGGCCAGTACCCGCAGCAGTACCCGCCGTATGACCAACAACCGGCGAAAAAGCGCTCGGTAGGGCTGATCGCCGGCGTGGGCGGGGCGATCGCCTTCCTGCTCATCGCGGTCGTGCTGGTGCTCGGCTTCTGGCAGCCCGGGTTCTTCGTCACCACCAAGCTGGACGTTAATAAGGCGCAGGCCGGTGTCCAGCAAGTCCTGTCCGACGAGACGAACGGCTACGGCGCCAAGAACGTCAAAGACGTCAAGTGCAACCACGGCCAGAACCCCACCGTCAAGAAGGGCGCCACTTTTGACTGCGACGTCAGCATCGACGGCGCCGCCAAGCACGTGACGGTGACCTTCCAGGACAATAAGGGCACTTACGAGGTCGGCCGGCCGCAGTAGCCGGTCACCCGGGCAGGGCGTCGAGCGCTCTCTGCAGCCGGGTTATCGAGGACCCGACGCCCAGTTCGGTCGCTAACTTGGCGGTGCGGCCCGGGTCGTCGGCCGCCAGCGGCAGCGCGTCGGTCGGGGTCGACAGGCTGACGGGAGCGTCGGTGGCGACCCGCACCACCTTCCCGGCGGCCTCGATGTAGTCGGTCGCCCCCAGCAGTTTCGAGCGCAGGCCCTTGGCCATCTTCGATTTCGGGTCGCGGGCGGCCGCCAGGATCTCTTCCAGCGACCCGTGCTGGGCCAGCAGGGTCGCCGCCGTCTTCTCCCCGACGCCCGGCACGCCCGGCAGGCCGTCGGACGGATCGCCCCGCATCAGGGCGAATTCGGCGTAGGCCGGTCCGGCCCGATGCTTCGGCACGCCGTAATGTTCGGCGACCTCCGCCGGTCCGAAAAGGGTGGCCTTGGTCAGGCCGCGGCCCAGGTAGAGCACCCGGACCGGGACGGGGTCGTCGGCGACGACCTGCAGCAGGTCGCGGTCTCCGCTGACCACCACCACGGGGTCGCGGCGTTCGCGGGCGGCCAGCGTGCCGAGCACATCGTCGGCCTCGAACCCTTCGGCGCCCGCCGTCGGGATGCCGAAGGCATCCAGCAGTTCCATGATCATGTCGATTTGCGGGGTCAGGTCGTCGGGGACCTCTTCGACGTCGGGTTCGCCCTCGGGCTCTTCCTCCGCCACCCGATGGGCCTTGTACGACGGGACGAGGTCCACCCGGAATTGCGGCCGCCAGTCCAGGTCCAGGCAGACCACCAGCCGGCTGGGGCGTTGCTTGGTGATCACGACCGCCATCGAATCGATGAATCCGCGTACGGCGTTGACGGGCCGGCCATCGGGGGCGGTGATCGACGACGGCACCCCGAAGTAGGACCGGAACCACATGCTGGCCCCGTCGAGCAGCAGTAGCGGCGATCGCATGTCGGTCATCGTCTCACGTCGCCCAACGTCGACTTCTTGTCGTCCGCTCAGTCAATTCGGCGCGTCAAGTCGACGTTCGCCGGACCGGTTAGCCTGGCTGCCATGGAATCTCATCGGTTCGACGCGGGCGTGTACGCCCGACGGCTGGCGGCGGCGGCGGCCGCGACCGCCGAGGCGGGGCTGTCGGGGCTGGTGATCACCCCGGGGTACGACTTGCGCTACCTTGTCGGGTCGCGCGCCCAGACGCTCGAGCGGTTCACCGCGCTGGTGCTGCCCGCGTCCGGAGACCCGACGGTGGTGGTGCCGCGACTGGAGCTGGCCTCGCTCAAGGGGTCGGCCATCGCGGAATTGGGGCTGGTGGTGCGGGATTGGGTGGACGGCGACGACCCCTACCGGTTGGTGGGTGCGGTGTTCGGCGCCGGCCCGGCCGCGACCGCCGTCACCGACTCGATGCCCGCGTTGCACCTGCTGCCACTCGCGGATGCGCTGGGCGCGCTGCCGGTGCTGGCGACCGACGTGATGCGCGGGCTGCGGATGGCCAAGGAGGAATGCGAGATCGATGCGCTGCGCAAGGCCGGTGCGGCCATCGACCGCGTGCACGCCCGAGTGCCGGAGTTTCTGGCTCCCGGGCGGACCGAGGCCGACGTAGCTGCCGATATCGCGGAAGCGATTGTGGCCGAAGGGCATTCGGAGGTGGCGTTCATCATCGTCGGCTCCGGCCCGCACGGCGCTGACCCGCACCACGGCTACTCGGACCGCGAACTGCAAGTCGGTGACATCGTCGTCGTCGATATCGGCGGCGCCTACGAGCCCGGATATCACTCCGACTCGACGCGCACCTACAGCATCGGCGAGCCGAAACCCGAAGTAGCGCAGCAGTATTCCGTGTTACAGCGGGCGCAGCGGGCGGCCGTCGACGCCGTCCGTCCCGGAGTCACCGCCGAGCAGGTCGACGCCGCCGCACGCGGGGTGCTGGCCAAGGCGGGGCTTGCGGACGTTTTCGTACACCGCACCGGACACGGCATCGGACTCTCGGTGCACGAGGAGCCCTACATCGTCGCGGGCAACGACCTGCCGCTGGCCACCGGCATGGCCTTCTCAATCGAGCCTGGCATCTACTTCCCGGGCCAATGGGGCGCGCGTATCGAGGACATCGTCGTCGTGACCGAGGACGGCGCGCTGCCGGTCAACAACCGGCCGCACGACCTGATCGTGGTGCCCGTGCCGTAGCAGTCGAGGCCCACCGGCGCGTACGTTGGGGCTTGATGTCACTTCTGGATTTGACTCTCCTGCCGATCCGCATCGCACGCCACATCGCCGACACGTTGGTCCATCCGGCCGCGACGGCACCCGCACCACCGGCCGAGCTCGTCGTGGTCGACGGCATGCCCGAGGGGGCGCCAGCGGCGGCGCTGCGGCCAGAGCCGCGACTACCGGTGCCGTCGGGATGGCCGTTCGGGGAAGACTTTCCGCGCACGTGCGGCGCCGGCCGCCTGGCCGGCGGTGCCCTGTTTTGGACCGACTTCCTGTACGACGACCACGGCGCGACCGGCCTGCCGATCGGTGATCTGAAAGTGCAGGCGCCGCCGCGCGGCACCTACATCTATCCCGATGGTCCGGCGGCCCGCAACGGCGCCGACATCTTCCGCGTCGCGATCGGGCTCACCGCCACCGACACCTGGTGGCGGGTCGACTGGAACACCCTGCTGGACGCGTCGGTCCCCATCGCGCTGTTCACCCTCGACACCGACCCCGCTCGCGCCGCGCCGGAGCAGTGGCCCGCCGGGGCCGGGGTGCGCTCGGCCGGCATCGACATGGCCCTGCTGGTTTCGGGCAATGGCGCCGCGCTGATCGACCTGACCACCCGGTCCACGACGCCAGTGCAGCACAGCGTCGACATGGAATCGCGAACGTTTCTGGCGCAAGTGCCCCGGACCCTGCTCGAGCCGCACGGCACGTGGACGGTGCGGCTCGCAGCAGGGCTCTCGAACGCGGCGGGCGACGGGTTCGCCGACGTGCCCGCCGAGCATGGCGCGCTGCCCGGGCAACCGAACGTGTACAACGTGGCGTTCCGCACCAACGAGCAAGAGCCGCCGCACCTGAACTTCTGGTCGGACGCCGCGCAGGCCGGCGCCTTGACCGCCGGCGACGTCTCGAAGTTCGCCGTGACGGTGCAGTGGGATCGGCTGGCGGCCGGCGAGACCGAGTCCGAGCCGGTGATCACCGGCCCGTCGACTCGGTGGTATGTGTCCTCGGTCGAGCTGGGCCAGGGTGTGGCCGCCGACGATATCTTGAGCACCAAGCCGCAATTCCTCGGTCGGGTGCAGCCGTATTCGGTGTGCCTGCCCTCGAGTTTCAAGCCGGGCCAACCCTTGCCGTTGACTCTGCTGTTGCACTCGCTCGCGTTGGGGCAGAGCCAGTTCGCCGCGATCGACCCGCACCTGCTGCACCAAGTGTGCGAGGGCCGGAACTCAGTCGTCGTCACGCCGCTGGCCCGGGGCCCGTCGACGTGGTACTTCGACACCGGAGAGCTCGACGTCTGGGAAGTGTGGGCGCGCGTCGCCGAGCAACTGGGCACCGACCCCAACCGCACCGTGATTTCGGGCTACTCGATGGGCGGATATGCGGCCTACAAGCTGGGATTGACCTACCCGCAAGTGTTTTCGCAAGCCCTCGTGCTCGCAGGTCCGCCGACGTGCGGGGTACGGCTGCTCCCCGACATCGACATCCCGGCCGACCTCGACCCGCAATCGCCCTGTGCCCGCGAGGGCGACACATGGAAGCTACTGGTGAACGCCCGCTGGCTGCCCTACGTCATCGCGCACGGAATGGTCGACGAGCTGGTGCCGTTCGCGTCGGCCGCCGAGCAGGTGCTTGAACTCGACCGGCTGGGCTACCGGCACCGCTTTACGGTGTATCCGTTCGAGGATCACCTCGCGTGGGTGTTGCAGGACAAGTTCGAAGACCCGATTGCGCACATGGAAACCGGCTTGCGGCAAGTCGATCCGGGACACATCACGTTCGCGTGGCATCCGCAACTGGTTCGTGACGACCTGGGCATCGGGCCGCATCAGGTGTGGTGGTTGTCGGGCCTGACCGCGGACCCGGGGGTGACGGCGCGGCGCGGGGCGATCGCGGAAGTCGACGCACGCTCGTATGCGCGCCCCGATCCGACGCACACCGTGCGGCATCATCGCGGATTCCTCCTGAACTTCGACCCAACCCCAGGGGTGTACAGCGAATTGGACTGGCGGCCAGGCCCACCCGTGTCTCCGCTGCCGTACCTCACGCTGCGGCTCACCGGCGTCGCCGGAATCGCGGTTGATCTCCAGCGCGCCGGATTGGCCGCGTTGCCGAAGTCGACGATCGCGGTCGCCACCGATACCGCAGTGCGGATCACGCTGAGTGGCCTGCCTAGCGGGGTCAGCATTCAACTCGATGGTGAGCCGGCTGAACCGACCCTCGCGGTATCGGCCGGGCGGCACCGGATCGCCCTAGTTGCTCGGGCTGTTGATGAATGAGTTGTGGCAGCTCTATGGCCGCGGCTAGCTTGGCAAAGCCAGCATTGGGTGAATAGCGCCTGCGCGCGGTCTCGGCAAGAATTTCGCGCGTGGCTCCGCTGTCCGTCGACCCCGAGGCGATGTACGCCGCGGGTAGCGCTGTGGACGCAATAGCCGAGGGCTTGGCGGCAGCATTGGGACCGCTGACCGCAGGTTTCGGTATCAACAGTGGCCAGGATGCTGCCGGTTTGATGTTCGGTTTGGGCTACCAGGCCGCGGCCGAGGCGTTGCTGCACGCGGCGGCGGCAGGCATCTCGGCGTGCAGGTACGTCGGGGCCAAAGTGCAACTTTGCGCCTCCAACTACTCGCGGGCCGACGCGGCGTCCAACATGGGCGGCGGCGGTCACGTGCTGCCCACGCCCGGCCAACCGCAGCAGTTCCCGACTCCGTCTAGACCTGTGACAGTGGGCCCCGGGGTAGCACAGCCGCTGCTGTGGGCAGTCGTAGAGGCGTTGGTTGACGATGTCTGGCCCAACGGCAACGGCGGCGGAATGCGCGCGGCCGCCGGATGTTGGCGAGGCTTCCGTGACGCGCTCCGCGGGGCGGGGCACGGGCTTAACGCTCCGAAGTCGGTGATCGGTGGACAGCAGGTTCCCGAAGCCGAGTTGGTGCAGCATGCCTTATCAAAACTGGCCAGCGAGTTGAACAAGTTGGCGGCTGGGTGCCATGAGTTGGCCGAAGCTTTGGACGGATTCGCGCACGAGGTGGAGAACGCCCAGCACAAGATATGCGATTTGTTGGGTCGCCTTGGGGCTCTGACCAATCTTGCCCATGACATCGTGTTGATCTTCGAAGGCGATGCGGCCGACGAGCTCGAAAAGATCGTGCGGGACATCAACGCCGTGCTGGACAACATGAAGCGGGAAGCGCAGGCCCGCGAACATGTCATCAAGACCGGAATGCAGATCATCGACGGTTTGGTCGGCGAGATGAAGACCTACATGCGCGGTCAGTTCGTCGAATTCCTGGGTGAAACCGTCGGCAAATTCGTGGCCGACGACTTCGATTACACCGCCGATGCGGGAACAGGTTTCTTCAAGGGCGCTGTGGGGACGGTGGAGGTCGGAGATCAGCTCGATCCGAGCCGATTCGTCTTCGATCTGAACGGAGCCGTGGCCAGTTGGTCAGCACTTGACCAAAGCGCAATGAAGTCCATCCCGGCGTATGCCCTTCTCGATCCCGAGGGCGCACTGAAGAACGACCTGGGGCTCGTGACAAGCCTTACCCACTGGGACGATTTGACCTCCGGCAGGCCCGGTGTGGGTGTCGGTGAAGGCATTTTCGACGGCGTGACGCTGCTTGTCGGTGGTGGCGCCGTGAAGGCTGGGTCGAAAGCAGCCGAAGGTGCCGCCGGTGGCGTCGAAGCGAGCCAAGGAATTACCGACAGCGAGCGGGTGGCGCAAGGCGCCGCCGGCGCGGCCACCGAATTGGATGGTGCCGGCAGTGCACTGGCTGACGTCGCGGCCAACGGCGGCGACCTTTCTAAAGGCCTCCAGAAGCTCGGGGAAGACCTGCCCACGGGCGATCCGCTCCCCGGTGGCAGCGCGGTGGGACTGCCGCCAGGGAAGTTGCCGGAGGTGCCGGTGGAGTCGGCGCCGGGGCCGAGTGGTGCGACGGCGGGCGCGCCTCACGAACCGGCTGAAACGGGTGCGACGCCGCCGGAGCCACCCCGGGGGATCGGCGATCGTCCCGCGCCGGAACCAGCTGGTGGTCCGCACGAGTCGACGCCAGGCGGAGGTCCACGCGAGCCGGCCTCGGCCCCGGTCGCCGCATCGCACGCTGCGGCCGCGCCCATCGCGGCGGGCGAGCGGATGGCGGCGGGGGTTGAGCATTCGCCGCTTCCGCTCTCGCCCGCAAGGAGTCCCGTCGAGTCGGCGCCTATGGCTTCACACTCGCCGCAATCAGCGCCGGCGGCGTCCCCGAGCGCGCCCCCGTCTGCCGCGCCCTCGCCTGCCGCGCCGTCGGCCGCCGCGCCGCATCTGGCGCCCCCGAACGGTCACCCAAGTGAGCTGCCCGCACCTGGCGGCGGCGTCGGTGGGCCCGGTGACGGCACCCATCCGGGCGGGCATCCTGATGGAAAGCCGCCGCACGACGGGCGACCCGACGGGCCTGACGACGGCAAGCCTGGTGATGATCGGAATGGCAAGTCGCCGGGGCACGAGGGTGGGCGGGACGGCCATGACGAGGGAAACCCTGTCAACGGGGACGGCGAGCATTCGGAGGCACTCAGTCCCGAGAAGCGAGATGAAATTCTCGCCATGCCGAAGGGCAGTCGTCCCGACCCTTCCGAATACCTGTCGCCTGACTATATCAAGAGTCACTTGCAGAAATTCAGCGACGGCGCTACGCGATTTATGCCGCAGAGCACCCTCGAGAAATATGGCATCGCTCAGCTTGACGGGACTTCCTTCGTAATGCCAAGGGATGAAGCTGATGCAATGCTTCAAGCAGCAAAAAATGATCCGCGAATCATGGAAAGAGAGCTTGGCCTTCCCGAGGGATTTCTTGACTCAAACGGTATCGTTCGAGTCGACATCGCTAACCCCGAAGAGTTCAACCTACGGATCCCTTCTGGCAACGAGGCTGGTGCGAATGAACAGTGGATACCCGGGGGAATCCTGCCGGATGGGGCGTCTGAGGCCGTAATAGACGGCGGGAGAATTCCGCCCGACGACTATACTGTGACGGATATCTTCGAGTAGACGGGATACCAATGAAATTTGACGATACATATTTCTCGCGAGAGGATCGATATTCCATCGGGATTGAATCGATGTCAGGCCGCTACTATGCGTCGATTCCTGTAAGCAACGGGCTCGTAGACTATGAAGAATATTACGAGCTTACACCTGAGCAGTATGAGCATTTTCTACACGACCGCGCCGCTGCAATCGAATTCATAGAATCTTGTCGTAAGCGAGAGCACGACGATTTACTTCTGCAAAGGCCTGGCAGTAACCGAGGAACTCCAGTTTAGTGATGTGGGTGTAGGCGAAATCTACTTACGCGATGCAAGCCGACGCGGATAAATAAAGCGCTGGCGGAAGCTAATCCTCGCCGCGGTCGAGCAAGCCCGACGATCCCAGCACCCGCTCGACCCGCACCTCGATGACCACCCGGCGCGGGTTCGGGCGTGGGGTGCGATAGCGCTGGGCGTACCGCAACTCCGCGTCGCGGACGGCATCCACGTCGGTGTTGACCTTCGATCGGCCCTCCAGCGACAACCACCGCGCGCCGTCGACCTGGCTGAGCACCGCCACCCCGCCCCGGTCGGCGTTCACCGCCTTCTGCGAGCCGCCGGTGGTGATGACCCGGGCGATGTGCGTCTTGGGGTCGAAGGTGAATCCCACCGCCACGACATGCGGTGAATTGTCGGCTCGCAGTGTGGTCAGCATGGCCAGATGCCGTTCGGACAGAAACGCCAGCGCATCGTCCGTGAGCCGCGTAGTGGTATTCGCCATCACCGCCCACGCTAGCGCAGGTCATAATCGCAGCCGTGGGCGACACGGGCGCGGGCCCAGTACTAATCCTGGGTGGCCGCAGCGAGATCGGCGTCGAGCTGGCGCGGCTGCTGGCGCCGGGGGCGACGGTGGTGCTCGCCGCGCGCAAGGCCGACCAACTCGACGAGGAGGTCGCCACCCTCCAAGCCGCCGGCGCGACGGCGGTACACACCAAGGAGTTCGACGCCGACGACCTGGAGTCGCACGCCCCGCTGATCGCCTCGGTCGTCGTGGAGCACGGGCCCATCGCCACGGCGGTGCTGGCCTTCGGAATCCTGGGCGACCAGGCCCGCGCCGAGACCGACGCCGCGCACGCGGCGGCCATCGTGCACACCGATTACGTCGCCCAGGTCAGCATGCTCACCCATCTCGTCGGCGCGATGCGCGAAGCCGGCAAAGGCCAACTGGTGGTGTTCTCCTCGATCGCCGGCGCGCGGGTGCGCCGCGCCAACTATGTCTACGGCTCGGCGAAGGCCGGTCTCGACGGGTTCGCCAGCGGCTTGGCCGACGCGCTGCACGGCACCGGGATCCGACTGCTGATCACCCGGCCCGGCTTTGTGATCGGGCGCATGACGGCGGGCATGGAGCCGGCGCCGTTGTCCAGCACCCCGGCGCAGGTGGCCGCGGCGACCGCGCGGGCGCTGGCCAAAGGCCGCCGCTCCGTGTGGATCCCGTGGGCGCTGGGTCCCGCCTCGGCCGTAATGCGGGTGGTGCCGCAGTTTTTATGGCGCAGGATGCCGCGATGATAATCGTTGTCGGGATCGGCGCCGACGGCATGGCGGGGCTCGCGGAGTCGTCGCGTCACGAATTGCGCAGGGCCACAACAATTTACGGGTCGAAACGGCAACTCGACCTGCTCGACGACACCGTTGCCGCGCCCCGGCGGCAGTGGCCCTCGCCGATGCTGCCCGCGCTGCGGACGTTGCTCGACGACCACGAGGGGGACGTGCACGTGGTGGCCAGCGGCGATCCGCTACTGCACGGCATCGGGGGGACGCTGATACGGCTGCACGGCCCCGAGCAGGTGCGGGTGCTGCCGCACGTGTCCTCGGTGACACTGGCGTGCGCGCGAATGGGCTGGAACGCCCACGACACGGAGGTGATCAGCCTGGTCACCGCGCCGACGCACACCGCGATACGCCGCGGCGGCCAGGCGATCGTGCTGTCGAAGAGCGGCGCCACACCCAACGAGGTCGCTGTGCTACTCGACGCGCATGGCCGCGGCGAATCGGTCCTGACCATCCTCGAAAACTTGGGCGGGCCAACCGAACATCGCCGGGACGGCACCGCGCGCGAATGGGCCGACGGCGCGCCATCGGACATCGACGACCTCAACGTCATCGCCATCCGCTACCTGCCCGACGAACTCCTGTCGCCGCTGCCCGACGACGCGTTCGCGCACGACGGGCAAATCACCAAACACGGGATCCGCGCGGTGACCCTGGCGGCGCTGGCACCGCGCCCCGGCGAGCGGCTCTGGGACGTCGGCGCGGGCTCTGGCAGCGTCAGCGTCGAGTGGTGCCTGAGCTGGCGCGGCTGCACCGCGGTCGCATTCGAGCGGGACGAAAGACGCCGCGACAACATCGAGTTCAACGCCGCCCATTTCGGCGCCGGCATCGATGTGCGTGCTGATGCCCCGGCGGCGTTCGACGGGCTGGACCCACCGTCGGCGATCTTCATCGGTGGCGGCCTCACCCAGCCGGGACTGCTCGACGCCTGCCTCGACAACTTGCCGACGGGTGGCCGCCTGGTCGCCAACGCGGTCACCGCCGAATCCGAAGCGGCTCTCGCGCAGGCGTATTCGCGACTCGGGGGACACCTGCACCGCTTCCAACACTATCGGGGCGAGCCGCTCGGCGGCTTCACCGGTTGGCGTCCACAGATGCCCGTCACCCAGTGGGCGATGACCAAATGACGGTCTATTTCATCGGTGCCGGCCCGGGTGCGGCCGATCTCATCACCGTCCGCGGCCAGCGGCTCCTCGGGTCCTGCCCGGTGTGTTTGTACGCGGGCTCGATCATGCCCGACGACCTGTTGGCGGCGTGCCCGCCCGGGGCGAAAGTCGTTGACACCGGCCCGCTGACGCTGGACCAGATCGTTGCCGAGCTCGCCGACGCCGACGCCGCCGGCCACGACGTTGCACGGCTGCATTCCGGCGACCCGTCCATCTACAGCGCGCTGGCCGAGCAATGCCGACGGCTCGACGCGCTGGGGATCGCTTACGAAATCGTGCCCGGCGTACCGTCTTTCGCCGCGGCGGCGGCCGCGCTCAAGCGCGAGCTCACCGTTCCCGGCGTCGCGCAGACCGTGACCCTGACCCGGGTCGCCACCTTGTCGACGGCCATGCCGCCCGGTGAAGACCTCGCCACCCTCGCCCGATCCGGCGGCACACTGGTCTTGCATTTGGCCGCGGCCCAGATCGATGCCATCGTGCCACAGCTTCTCGACGGTGGCTACCGGCCCGAAACACCCTGTGCCGTCGTGGCATTCGCGAGCTGGCCGCAGCAGGTGGTGCTGCGCGGCGCGCTCGCCGACATCGCCGAACAGACGCATCGGGCCGGCATCAGCAAGACGGCGGTGATCATCATCGGCGGTGTGCTCGCCGCCGAGGGATTCACGGACAGCTACCTGTATTCGACCGGGCGCACGCGGGGGAGCAGGCACTGATGCGCGTGCTGCTGCTCGGCGGCACGGCCGAAGGTCGCGCACTGGCCAAGGCCCTGCACCCGCACATCGACATCGTCAGCTCCCTGGCCGGGCGGGTGCCCGACCCCGCGCTGCCGGTCGGCCCGGTACGCATCGGTGGCTTCGGCGGCCCCGACGGACTGCGGCGCTGGCTCCTCGATGAACGCATCGACGCGGTGATCGATGCGACCCACCCGTTCGCGGTGACGATGACGGCGCACGCCGCCGCCGTCTGCGCTGAGCTGAAGATGCCGCACCTGGTGCTGGCTCGTCCGGCCTGGGACCCGGGCTCGGCGGTCGTGGTCGAATCGGACAGCCAGGCCGCGGAAGCCGTCGCGCGACAAGGGTTTTCGCGGGTGTTTCTCACCACCGGACGCTCGGGAACCAAGGCCTTCGCGGACAGCGACGCGTGGTTTCTCATCCGCGCGGTGACCGAACCCGAGCCGTCGTCCCTGCCGCGCCGACACCAGCTGGTGCTGTCCCGCGGCCCGTATCGTTACGACGGCGAGCTGGCCCTGTTGCGAAAACACCGCATCGACGCGTTGGTCACCAAGAACAGCGGTGGGGACATGACCCGCGCGAAGCTGGACGCGGCTGCGGCACAGGGTATTCCGGTGGTCATGGTGGCGCGGCCGCCGCTACCGGCCGGCGTGACGGTGGTGGGCAGCGTCGAGCAGGCCACCGACTGGGTGACGGGTTTGGGCTAGCCGGTCAGGTCGTCGCGCTCGGCGTCGGCGGCCAGCAGCGCGTCGCGGGCGCGTGCGACGCGGGATCGGATGGTGCCCACCGGGCAACCGCAAACCGCCGCGGCGTCGGCGTAGGGCAGCCCCAACAACTGGGTGAGCAGCAGGGCTTCCCTTTGCTCGGCGGTGAGACTGGCGATCATCGTGGTGACCTCGACCAGGTCCTCGAATCCGCGGGCGTGCCGGTCGCCGCGCAGCACGTGCTCCGGGTCGGCGCCCAGCGCGGCGCGGGGCCGTGACTGGACGTGGCGGATGTGGTCCGCGACGACGCGGCGCGCGATCGCGAGCAGCCAGGTCCGGGCGCTCGAACGCCCGGAGAACCGTTCGATGGCACCGATCGCCCGCAGGAAGGTCTCCTGTGTCAGGTCGTCGGCGCTGCCCGCATCCGACAGATACGTGACGAACCGCCACACGTCTTGCTGGGTGGCTTTGATGAATGCCTCGAGCGCACGGTCACTTCCACGTGCGGCGGCCAACGCGAGTTCGGTAACGGCCTCGTCATCGCTTGACGCGATCATGGCGAACCACCTTTGTTTCGCGGGCTCACTTAGTCTACGACGGCCCGTCGTAGCGGCTGCGGCGGGGTCGACGGCGGACCGGTTGATGGGCCACAGGTGGGCGCGTCGTCGGCCGGTGGGAGCCTCCGGTCGCCAACCGGCGTCGTCGTCCGTCCCTTCGGAGGCGCCCGATCGGTCCGATCGCACCCGCTCCCGCGCCACCAGCAACGCGAACGCGAGGCCCAACAGCAAGGGCATGTGACTGGCGATGCGCGTCGCCGTCACTTCGCCCGCGAAGGCATCCACGATCACGTAGCCCAGGAGCGCAACCGAATAGACGCCCGTAATCGCCGCCACCCCAATCGCGGTGACGGGCCACACGCCGGCGGCGACCATCGCCAAACCCAACGCCAGCAACCAGGCGGTGGACTCGTGCATCAGGTGCTCACCCGACATCGCGCCGTGCATGTGACCCGACACCATGCCGAAATCGATCCCGCTGATCTGCGCGGCGGCGATCGCCACCTGGAACAACCCGACAGCGATCAGGCCCCACCGCCGGTAGTGCGCACGCAGCCAACGCATCCGGCGCTGCCGTCCCGACGATTCCTCGCCGATGCTCGCCATGATCTTCGCCACCAGGTCCGGTCCGTCGCCGGGCTCGACCGAGGCCATCCGGCGGGTCTGCACCGCGGCGCCGATCAGCCACGAACGGCACCGGCGGCACGATTCGAGATGCGCGTCGACCTGCTGCGCGAGCGCTTGGGGACGTTCGCCGTCCAGTCGAGCCGAAAGCGCCTCACGCGCCGCGTCACACCGCATCACTGCATCGTTGCGCATGCCCGGTCCGCGCGCAAAGAGCACCCGAAATCAACCCGGGGGAACTAATCCGTCCGGCAAACCGACCACTGAAGGTACCCAGCCCCAGCCCACCCACCGAAGAGGTATTCGTGTTCGTGCCCGCAGGCCACCGACGATGACCGCCCCGATCTGGATCGCCTTCCCGCCTGAATTGCACTCGACCTTGCTGAGCAGCGGCCCCGGACCAGGGCCGCTGCTCGCCGCTGCGGCGACGTGGTCGTCGATGAGCAGCCAATACACCGATGCCGCAGACGAACTCGGCGCGCTCCTGGCCGCCGTGCAGGGCGGTGCCTGGGGCGGGCCCAGCGCCGAACAGTACGTGGCGGCCCACGCCCCGTACCTGGCCTGGCTGCTGGAGAGCTCGGCCAACAGCGCGGCCGCGGCCGCGCTGCACGAGACGGCCGCCGGCGCCTACACGGCGGCGCTGGCCACCATGCCGACGATGCCCGAGCTCGCCGCCAACCACGCGACCCACGCGGCGCTGGTGGCGACGAACTTTTTCGGCATCAACACGATTCCCATCGCGGTGAACGAGGCCGACTACGCGCGCATGTGGCTGCAGGCCGCCGAGACCATGACCACCTACCAGGTGGTGGCCGAGTCCGCCCTCGCGGCGGTCCCCGCGTCCACGCCCGCGCCGCCCATCGTCACCCCGGGCGCGGAGGCGAGCGTCGCCGCGGCGCAAGCCGCCGACGCCCAACAGCAGGCCACCCAGACCTACCCGTCCTGGCAGGACCAGCTCACGGCGTGGCTGCAGCAGTACACCAAGAACTTCGCGTGGCCGGTGTCCAAGGATCTCAACCCGGGTGGCTGGCCGTTCCCACCGGTGCCGTTCGTCAACGGCCTCGCCTCGTTCTTCGGCCAATTGGGTTTCTCGCCGGCCCTCTCCAGCGCCCTCGGCTGGGCCATCTTCCACACCCTGATGATCTTCTGGCCCTTCATGCAAGCCGCCATCCAGATGGCGGTCGTGCTCGCACCGATGGCCGTTTCCCTACTGGCCGGCGCCGCGGCAGGGGGCGCGGCCGCGGCCGTCACCGCGGTCAGCGTCGCGGCCCCGCTCGCGGTCGCCGCACCGCTGCCGGCGGCCGCGCCCGCACCGGCGCCGATGGCCTCCGCGCCGGCACCGACCCTCGGGACCGCCCCCGCCGGCACCAGCCATGTCCAGACGGTGTCCAGCGCGCCCGCCTCGACCGTGGCCACTCCGGCCGGCGGCGGACCGATCGCGGGCGGGCCGGGTGCCGGCTTCAGCCCCACGGCCACCGACGCGATCGGCGCGGGGATGTCCGACGCCCTGTACGCCGTGGGACTTTCGGGCCTGGCGGCGCGCGGCACCGCCAGCGGCCGGGCGCGTCGCAAGACCGAGGAGCCGGCGCCCGACGACGTCGACGCGCCGGCCGCGGCCGCGGCGGCGGCAGATGCCAAAAAGAAGGCGCGGGCCCGTCGGCGCCGCCCCGGTACGGCCACGGACCGCGCGTACCGCTACGAATTCATGGACCTGGACCAGGAGGCTGTCGACGACGAAGATCCGGCCGAGGTGCGCGCTTCGGATCAGGGCGGCGGACCGCTCGGATTCGCCGGGGCCGCAGCGCGATCCGGTGTCGCCCGGCCCGCCGGGCTGGCGACGCTGACGCGCGACCGGTTAAGCGACGGCCCCAGCGTGCCGATGATGCCGAGCAGCTGGAGCGAAGACTAGGCCTTAACTCGGGTACCGCCGCGGGGTGAACACCCGATCACCGAAATCGCTTGCGTGCCATTGCGTTTGCGACGAGCCGACGATCAGCAGGCAGCGCATGTCCACCGTGGCGGGGTCGAGGTCGGCCAGCCGCACCACGCGGACGTCCTCGTCGGGTCCGGACACGTTGCGGCCGATCACCACCGGCGTCGCGGGTTCGCGGTGATCCAAGAGCAGGTCGCGCATCGCGCCGACCTGCCAAGTGCGCGTCTTGGACGCCGGGTTGTAGATCGCTAGCACGAGGTCGGCGGCGGCGGCGTCGGCCAGCCGCTCGGCGATGATGTCCCACGGCTTGAGCCGGTCGGACAGCGAGATCACCGCGTAGTCGTGACCCAGCGGCGCGCCGACCCGGCTAGCCACGGCCTGCGCGGCCGTCATCGCCGGAATGACGCGGACCCGCACGCCCGGCCATTCTTTGGCCTCTTCCAATACCGCGGTGGCCATTGCGAAGACCCCAGGATCGCCCGACGACACCACCGCTACGGCCCGGCCCTCTTCCGCCAGCGCACACGCCAGCCGGGCCCGCGCCGGTTCGTCGGTGTTGTCGCTGGGGTGGCGCCGTTGCCCGTCGCGCACCGGCACGCGGTCCAGATAGCCGCCGTAGCCGATCAGGTCGGTCGCGCTCGCCAGCTCGCGCCGGCTCTGCGGGGTCATCCAATCGCTGCCGCCGGGGCCCAGACCCACGACCGCGACGGTGCCGGCCGCCGGCTGCCGCCCGCGTCGCCCGCCCGGCAACATCGCCAGCGAGAAGTACGGCACGCCCGTTTCGTCGACCTCGGCGGCGGGCAGGATGCGCTGTCCGGCCGTGCTGGCCCGTTCCACGTAATAGGCGTCGTCAAGCTGTCCGGATGCCGAAAGGGCTTCCCGCACAGCGTGATACGAGCGGCCCAGTTTGAGCACCACCGCGGCGTCTGCGTCGGCCAGGCGGCGGGTCAATTCGGCGATCGGGAGCGTGCCCGGCAGCACCGAGAGCACCTCGTCGCCGGCCACCAACGGCGTCGCGATGGCCGCCGAGGCGGCGCTCACCGACGTCACACCCGGCACGATGACGGCATCGAAGCGCTGCGTCAGCCGGGTGTGCAAATGCATGTAGGAGCTGTAGAAGAGCGGGTCGCCTTCGGCGAGCAGCGCCACGTTGCGGCCCGCGCCGAGGTGCGCGGCGATGCGCGCGGCGGCCTCGACGTAGAAGTCCTCGAGCGCCCCGGCGTAGCCGCCGGGATGATCGGTCACCTCCGTGGTCACCGGGTAGATCAGGTGCTCCTCGATCTGGCCGGGCCGCAGGTACGGTTCGGCGATGCCGCGCGCGATGCTGCGACCGTGCCGCGCGCTGTGGTAGGCCACCACGTCGGCCTCGCCGATCACCCGGGCGGCCTTGACGGTCACCAATTCCGGATCCCCGGGCCCGAGCCCGACCCCCCAGAGGGTGCCTCTGTGGTTTGCGGGGCCGGTCATTCGCGGTCGCTCGCGATCGCGTTGACGGCGGCGGCGGCCATCGCGCTGCCGCCGCGGCGGCCCCGCACCACCAGGTACGACATCCCGCGCGGGCGGTCGATGAGCTCCTGCTTGGACTGTGCCGACCCGACGAATCCGACCGGGCCGCCCAGCACCCCGGCCGGCGGGGCGACACCCTCGTCGATCAGCTCGAGCAGCCGGAAAAGTGCGGTCGGCGCGTTGCCGACCGCCAGCACGGCGCCGGGCAGCCGGTCGGCCCACAGCTCCACCCCGGCCGCCGACCGGGTGGTCTGGCGCCGGGCGGCCAGCTCGGGGGCGCGCGGATCGGCGACCAGCGACACCACCTCGTTGCCGGCGGGCAGCCGCGCCGCGGTGATCCCGGCCGCCACCATCGACGAATCGCACAGCACCGGGGCGCCGTTGCGCAGCGCGGATCCGACGCGGGCGGCGACGTCGTCGGTGTAGGCGACGTGCTCGGCGACGTCGACCTGCCCGCAGGTGTGGATCAGGCGGACCACCACCCGGGCGATGTCGTCCGGGAACCGGGCCAGGTCGGCCTCGGCGCGAATCGCCGCGAACGACTGGCGATAGATCTCCGCCGCGTCGCGGATGTAGTCGAGCACCCGATTACCCTAAGGTTCTGGCGGCTTCGCCGCGCTGGGGGTCGCCGCGAAGCGGGCGGTATCCGTCGCCCGTCGCCAAGAGCACCTGACCGGCCGGAGGGCTGCCGCAGGCGCGTTCACAGCCGACGAAATGACGGTGCACCGTGGCGTCGGCATCGAGCGACATGGCTGCGTCCGCGCGCACGTCGGCACGCGAATGCGCGCACCCGGGGCTGCCGGTGCAGGCGCTGAGATTCAGCCAGGGCGAGTTCTCGTCGAAAACCAATCCCAACGGCGCCAACACCCGCAGCGCGACGTCGGCGACGGCCTCGTCGAGATCGCAGACGAGCACCGATCGCCACGGCGTGATCACCAGCGGCACCTCGATCACCGCCAGATACTCCGCGACGCGTGCCGACAGCACACCCAACGGCACCGCGGCCCCGAGCGCCACCCGGCCGTCATTCTGGTTGATCCAGCCCACCGGCGGCCTGGTGACCGCCGGAAAGGGATCGTCACCGAGTTCGACACCCGGCAACAGGCCTTCTATGTCGTCCAATTCCTTGACGCGCCAAGCGGTTCCGCGTGTGGTCGCGAAACGGGTCGCGATGACGACGAGCGTCTCGACCACCTCGCCGTCCGCCAGCCGGACACCGGTGTCACGGCCCGCGAGCAGCAGCGCCCAACCGTCGGGGAACGCGTGCACGCCGACATCGGCGCGCAGGCCCGAGACGTCGCCGCGCCCGTCGTCGAGGCTGAACCAGAACCGGCCGCCCAGCTCGACGAGGCTCGGTTCGGCGCGGATCGCCGCGTCCAGCTCGGCGACCCACGGCCGCACGTCAGCGGTTCCACCGGCCCGGCCGGACAGCGGGGACGCGACGATGTTGCGGACCCGTTCATGCGTCTCCGACGGCAAGAGTCCGGCCTCGGCGACCGCCGCGGCCGCGGCCGCCACATCGCTGATCCCGCGCACCTGCACGTTGCCGCGCGCAGTGAGCTCCAGCGTCGACGAGCCGTATTGGCTCGCCACCCGCGACAGCGCCGCCAGTTGGGCGGCGGTCAGCGCGCCGCCGGGCAGCCGGATCCGCGCCAACGCGCCGTCGGCCGCCCGGTGCACCTGCAGCGCACCCGGGCAGGCGTCGGTGTCACGCGATCTGGCCATCCGTCCACGGTACGGCCACGCCGTCAGCGAAGTTGCGTGCCGAGGTTCGGTTGAGGCGTCCGCTTGGTAGCGCCGGCGGCCTCGACGGGTGCCCGGTCGGTGGCATCCGAGCCCGCGCCCTGGGTTTGGCCGGTGTCCGC
This sequence comes from Mycobacterium sp. E3339, assembly GCF_001666915.1. Classification (NCBI taxonomy): domain Bacteria; kingdom Bacillati; phylum Actinomycetota; class Actinomycetes; order Mycobacteriales; family Mycobacteriaceae; genus Mycobacterium; species Mycobacterium sp. E3339. The sequence continues at coordinate 34,243 of NZ_LZIZ01000183.1, forward strand.
CGGGGTCGCTTCGGTCGTTGAATTCGCCTGGCGCCGTTGCCGACCGGGTGATTGCGCCGGGTTGTTCCCCTCTCGATTCGACAATTGCATCAATGCCGCGAGGGTTGGCATTCCGGCGGATTGGGTGTCGTCGCGTTTGGCGTCCGGGGAACTCTCGAGCGTGCCTGTCTGCGTGCGTTCGGATTCCTGCCCAGTCACCTTTGGCCGGACGGATTGCCCGCCGCCGGGCGCGGCTAGCGTCGCGGACGGGCCGTCAAGACTTTGGAATTCGGAGACCCGCGACTCGGGTGCCGCCGTGACCACGCTCTGGGCGGTCGACTCAACCGCGATTTGGGCCGCGGCCGCACCCAGGCGCTCAATCTCGGAGGTCAGATGGTCCGCCTTGTTGCGGTTTTCCACCGATATGCCAGTCAAGGCGCCGAGCATGCCGAGGGCAGCAGCCATTGCAAGCGACGACGCCGCGATTGCCCAACCCACTGCCCACGCCGGTCCGCCCGGTACATACGCCAAAGCTATTCTCAGGACGACCTCAATGGCGATCGCCGCGGTAAGCAGGTTGAGCAATATCCCGAAGCCTAGGCGAAAGTGGGTGACCCATTCCGCTTGATTCGCGACGATCTCTGCCAGCTGGCCGTCCAGACCCGCCATCGTCTGCGCGATGTCTCGCAGCAACGCCACCTGGGCTGCGTAGGCGTCAGAAGCCTCTCCTTCCCAGCCCTCGCGAGGAATGGCTGATTTCAGCTGTTCGTGGAGTGCACCCCACAGTTCCGCACCCGCTTTCAGATCGTTTCCCTCGTTAGGAGGGCCGAATCCCGTCAGCAGTTCCAAGTACCCGACAACGCTGGCCGTCCAGGGGAGGATATTTACCGCTGCGCCCGTACGGCCTTGCATAGGGTTTGCCACATTGAAACCCGGCTTGCCCCGCAAAGCGGTCTGCACCCTGTCGTTTGGGTTGTACAAATACTTGGTATGTTTCGCCCATCTCGCGTCACTGAAATTAGTTCTGACCCCTTTGTTGCGGTCGTATTGCGTGACGAAATCGGTCGCCTTATATACCCCGCCGAGAATTTGACGCGACGTAAATGAGCTTCCCAGACCGCCGGTCATGCCGGTCACGCTGGCTGCCAGGTATTCGCTGCCGCCGTCGGTGTCGGAGGTGGGCGGCGTGAGTTTGGCGTCCAGTCCGATGAACTGCGATCCGAAGTTTCCCAAGTTGGTGAGCATGCGGAGTGCATCGGCAACTATTGACATTCGGCCATCCTCGGGTCAGCTTGTCGTTCTTGACGTTCAAACAACGCTAACACCGGCTAAGGCACGCGAGCGTCACTAATTTTTTCCGGGTCTGGGATTGGATCGGTGCCGCGCCGGGCACACTCGTCCGCATGCAGACGGTCGAATACGCGCCAGGCCGGTTGGTCGATGTCTACGGCGATCCGGCGCAGCCCACGGTCCTGTTATGGCACGGCATGCAGACGGATGCGCGCGCGTCTTTCGGGCCCCTCGCCGGCATGCTCGCCGAGCGCGGCGCGGCGGTCGTGGCGCCGGACTGGAACTCCCACGCCGAGGACGGCGGCCGCGCGGACCTGTTGGGATCGCTCGACTTCGCGCGCAAGCACGCCGCCGAACCCGACGCCATCGTGCTCGTCGGGTGGTCGATGGGAGGCGTGGCGGCGGCGGCGCTGGCCGTCAGCGGCGATGTGCAGTTGGCGCATACCGTCTGTTTGGCAGGCGCGTTCATGGTCCCCGACCCGATTTTCGGTCGGCGCGTCAGCGACGAACTCTCCCCGGAGCGTGTCGGCGCGCCGTTCACGTTGCTGCACGGCCTGGGCGACGACGTCGTACCGGTGGCGGTCAGCACGGAGTTCGCCGCCAGCCTCCAACGGGTCGGGTGGCCGGTGGAGCTGGTGGAGCTGGCCGCCGACCACGGGTCCATCGCCGGCGCCGACTACGACGCCGCGGCGGATCGCTACGAGCCGGGCAAAAGCGAGGAGGCGCTGCGGGTCGCCGAGGAGGTCGCCGCCCGGATCGCGGGGACGTTCCGGTACGAATAGGGGGTGGCTGAGCCGACCATCCTGCTGCTCTCGACGTCCGACACGGACCTGATCAGCGCCCGCTCCAGCGGAAAAAATTATCGGTGGGCCAACCCATCCCGCCTGGATGAAGCCGATCTGCCCGACCTGCTGTCCGACGCCGCGATCGTCGTGGTCCGCATCCTCGGGGGCTACCGCGCCTGGCAGAGCGGCATCGATGCGGTGATCGCCAGCGGCGTGCCGACGGTGCTGGTCAGCGGCGAGCAGGCCGCCGATGCCGAGCTGACCGGCCTGTCCACGCTCGCGGCCGGCATCGCGGTGCAGGCGCACATCTACCTCGCGCACGGCGGTGTCGAAAACCTGCGCCAGCTGCACGCCTTCCTGTCCGACACCGTGCTGATGACCGGCTTCGGGTTCGGGCCGCCCGTCGTCACCCCCACGTGGGGCGAGCTGGAGCGGCCCGCCGCCGTCGGCGACGGCCCCACGATCGCCGTCCTGTACTACCGCGCGCAACAGCTGGCCGGCAACACCGGCTACATCGAGGCGCTGTGCCGCGCCATCGAGGACGCCGGCGGGCGGCCGTTGCCGGTGTACTGCGCGTCGCTGCGCACCGCCGAACCCGAACTGCTGCAACGACTGGGCGACGCCGACGCCATGGTGGTCACCGTCCTGGCCGCCGGGGGACTGAAACCGGCCACGGCGTCCGCCGGCGGAGACGATGACAGCTGGAACGTCGAACACCTTGCCGCCCTGGATATTCCGATCCTGCAGGGATTGTGCCTGACGAGCTCTCGGGCCCAGTGGAGCGACAACGACGACGGGCTCAGCCCGCTCGACGTGGCCACCCAGGTGGCGGTGCCCGAGTTCGACGGCCGCATCATCACCGTCCCGTTCTCGTTCAAGGAGATCGACGACGACGGGCTGATCTCCTATGTCGCCGACCCGGAACGATGCGCGCGAGTCGCGGGTCTGGCGATTCGGCACGCGCGGCTGCGCCACATCGCCGCGGCCGACAAGCGAGTGGCCCTGGTGTTCTCGGCGTACCCCACCAAACACGCGCGGATCGGCAACGCCGTCGGCCTGGACACCCCGGCGAGCGCGGTCGCGTTGCTGCGGGCGATGCGCGAGCGCGGATACCGGGTGGGCGACGTGCCCGGGGTCGACGCCGACGACGGTGACGCGCTGATCCACGCATTGATCGAGCGCGGCGGGCAGGACCCCGACTGGCTCACCGAGGGTCAACTGGCCGGCAACCCAATTCGGTTGTCCGCCAAGGACTACCGGGACTGGTTCGCCACGCTGCCCGCGGAGCTGACCGATGCGGTGACAAAGCACTGGGGCCCGCCGCCCGGGGACCTGTTCGTCGATCGCACACGAGACCCCGACGGTGAAATCGTCATCGCCGCAATGCAAGCCGGCAACCTGGTGCTGATGGTGCAGCCGCCCCGCGGTTTCGGCGAGAACCCGGTGGCGATCTACCACGACCCCGACCTGCCGCCCAGCCACCACTACCTGGCCGCCTACCACTGGCTCGACGCCGGGTTCGGTGCGCACGCCGTGGTGCACCTGGGCAAGCACGGCAACCTGGAATGGCTGCCCGGCAAGACGTTGGGCATGTCGGCCGCCTGCGGATCCGACGCCGCGCTGGGCAACCTGCCGATGATCTACCCCTTCCTGGTCAACGACCCCGGCGAGGGCACCCAGGCCAAGAGGCGGGCACACGCGGTGCTCGTCGACCACCTCATCCCGCCGATGGCGCGCGCCGAAACCTACGGTGACATCGCCCGGTTGGAGCAATTGCTCGACGAGCACGCCAACGTCGCGGCGCTGGACCCCGGCAAGCTGCCCGCCATCCGCCAACAGATCTGGACGCTGATCCGGGCCGCCAAGATGGACCACGATCTCGGGCTCACCGAGCGGCCCCCGGAGGACTCGTTCGACGACATGCTGCTGCACGTCGACGGTTGGCTGTGCGAGATCAAGGACGTGCAAATCCGCGACGGCCTGCACATCCTCGGGCAAAAGCCCTTGGGCGAAACCGAACTCGACCTCGTGCTGGCGATCCTGCGGGCCCGCCAACTGTTCGGCGGCGAACACGCCATTCCGGGTTTGCGGCAGGCGTTGGGCCTGGCCGAGGACGGCACCGATGAGCGTGGCGTGGTCGATCGGACGGAAGCGGCCGCCCGTGAGCTCGTCGCGGCCCTACAGGCCGGCGGCTGGGATCCCGATGCGGCCGAATGCATCACCGACAACCCCGAGGTGGCGGAAGTGCTGCGGTTCGCCGCCACCGAGGTGGTGCCCCGGCTGGCCGGCACCGCCGCCGAGATCGACCAGGTCCTAAATGCCTTGGACGGCCACTTCATCCCCGCCGGGCCGTCCGGATCGCCACTGCGCGGTCTGGTCAACGTGCTGCCCACCGGGCGCAACTTCTACTCCGTCGACCCCAAGGCGGTGCCGTCGCGGCTGGCCTGGGAAGCCGGTGTGGCCCTGGCCGATTCGCTGCTCACCCGCTACCGCGACGACCACGGGCGGTGGCCGCAATCGGTGGGGCTGTCGGTGTGGGGCACCTCGGCGATGCGCACCGCCGGCGACGACATCGCCGAAGTGCTTGCGCTGCTGGGAGTTCGGCCGGTTTGGGACGACGCGTCGCGGCGCGTCGTCGACCTCACCGCCATACCGCTCGCCGAGCTGGGCCGCCCGCGCATCGACGTGACCGTGCGGATCTCCGGGTTCTTCCGCGACGCCTTCCCGCACGTGGTGACGATGCTCGACGACGCGGTGCGGCTGGCCGACGGGCTCGACGAGCCGGCCGACGACAACTACGTGCGGGCGCACGCGCAGGCCGACCTGGCGCAGCACGGCGACGAGCGCCGCTCCACGACAAGGATTTTCGGCTCCAAGCCGGGAACTTACGGCGCCGGGTTGCTACAGCTGATCGACAGCCGCAACTGGCGCGACGACGCCGATCTGGCGCAGGTGTACACCGCGTGGGGTGGCTTCGCCTACGGTCGCGATCTGGACGGCCGCGAGGCCGTCGATGACATGAACCGTCAGTACCGGCGAATCGCGGTGGCCGCCAAGAACACCGACACCCGCGAACACGACATCGCCGACTCCGACGACTATTTCCAGTACCACGGCGGCATGGTCGCCACGGTGCGGGCGTTGACCGGCCAGGCGCCGGCCGCCTACATCGGCGACAACACCAGACCCGACGCCATCCGCACTCGCACGCTGTCCGAGGAGACCACGCGGGTCTTCCGTGCCCGCGTCGTCAACCCACGCTGGATGGCCGCCATGCGTCGGCACGGCTACAAGGGCGCGTTCGAGATGGCGGCCACCGTGGATTACCTGTTCGGTTACGACGCGACCGCGGGCGTGATGGCGGACTGGATGTACGAACAGCTCACCGAGCGCTACGTGCTGGATCCCGAGAACCGCAAGTTCATGGCGGAGTCCAACCCCTGGGCGCTGCATGGGATGGCCGAACGGCTGCTGGAGGCCGCCGGCCGCGGCATGTGGGCACAGCCCGACCAGGAGACCCTGGACGGGCTGCGCCAGGCCCTGCTCGAGACCGAGGGCGACCTGGAGGGCTAAGTTTCCCTGCGCGAGCAGACGCAAAATCGCATAAATGGGACCATTCCCGTGCGATTTTGCGTCTGCTCGCGGGGGTCAGTCCGTGAAGTCGATTCGGACGCTGATCGGGTCGGACTGCAGGGCGCGGAAGGTTGCGGCGACGACCGGTGACCACAGCCGCGATGTCGCGAAGGTGCGGGCCCGCTTCGCAGGATCATCGTCGGGCGCGAACCGGGCGATGCCGGAACGCCACCGGTTCCGTTGCCGGATACGCACTTTCGGGTCGGCCGCGACGTTGAGCGCCCAGCCGGAGCGTCGTCCGTGCTGGGAAATCACCCAGGCTCCTTGATCGTCGAAGTTAGCGGCAACCGGAACGCGGCGGCGGGTCCCGGATTTTCGCCCGGTCGTTTCGAGCTCGGTCGCGAACGTCGTCCGGACGCCGAGCCGGCTGAGTATCGCCACCACCGGGTTGGCGACGTAACGCCCGATGAGGCGTTCCCTTCGGAATTTTCGGACGGCCTGTCGGGTCGTGATCGTGTCGTCCGCGTTGCTCGACATCGGTAGCCTCCGGTCCTCGTCGCGGTAGATCGGTCGGTCTACCATTGGCGCTAATCTAGTAGAATGATCGGTCTACCGCAAGTGAGTGAGCCGAACTGCGAAGGTGAGGAAAGTCGATGTCTGCACGGGAGCGGTTGATTGCCAGCGCGATTGCGCTCGTTCGCACCGCCGGAGTCGCCGGCGCGAGCGTCTCGGCACTACTCGACCACTCGGGCCTGGCGCGCAGAACGCTCTACCTGAACTTCCCCGGTGGCAAACCGGAACTCGTGGAGGCGGCAACCGAAACCGCTGCCGCCGAGCTCACCGGAACCATCCAGAACTGCATGAATGACGCCGATCCCGCGCGAGCGGTGGGCGCCTTCCTGCAGAAGTGGGAAGCGATGCTGGCCGACACCGACTACACGGCCGGCTGCCCGATCGTGGCGGCGACGCTGGGCCGCGGGGAGGCGCCCGCCGCCGCCGACGCCGCGGCGGCGGCCTTCAGCACGTGGGAAGGCATGCTGGCCCAGTTACTCCGCGAAGCGGGCGTGGAACGGTCGGCGGCCGCCGATCTGGCCACCACCGCGGTTGCCGCCGTGGAGGGCGCGGTCATCATGTCTGTGGCGCAGCGGTCACCGAGCCCGCTGCGACGGGTAAGGCGTGTGCTCGCCGCCCAATTTGCCGTAGGTTGACAGCGTGACACCCACCTTCGCCGATCTCGCCAAGGCGCAATACATCCTGCTGACCACCTTCACCAAGGACGGCAAGCCCAAGCCGACGCCGATCTGGGCGGCCCCGGACAAGGACCGGCTCCTGGTCATCACTGGAGAAAAGTCGTGGAAGGTCAAGCGGATCCGCAACACGCCGCGGGTCACGTTGGCCACCTGCACGATGCAGGGCAAGCCGACCAGCGAGGCCGTCGAAGGCACCGCGGCCATCCTCGACAAGTCGCAAACGGCGGCGGTTTACGACGCGATCGGGCAGCGCTACGGCGTCGTGGGCAAGGTGTTCAACTTCGTCAGCAAGCTGCGCGGCGGCATGGAGAACAACGTCGGCCTCGAGTTGAAGGTGGCGCAGGCCTAGGGCCTCATGGGCACCGTCCTCGTCCCCATCCCGGACCGCGACTTCGACCCCACGGAGGTCGCCGTCAGCTGGCGCGTCCTGACCCGCGACGGTCATCGGGTGGTGTTCGCCACCGAGAGCGGCACGCCGGGCTCGGCCGACGACATCATGGTGACCGGCCGCGGACTGGACGCCTGGTCCGCCCTGCCGGTGCTCGGTGCCATCCCGCTGATCGGGCTGATGCTCAGGGCCAACAGGGACGGGCGCGCCGCCTATCGAGACATGTTGGCGTCAAACGAGTTTCAGCATCCGATTGCCTGGTCCCAAGCCGGTCTCGACGGCATCGACGCGCTGTTGCTGCCCGGCGGCCATCGCGCCCGCGGAATGCGCAGCTACATCGACAGCGACATCCTGCACCGGCTCGTCGTGGACGCCTTCGCCCGCGGGCTGGTCGTGGGCGCCATCTGCCACGGTGTGCTGCTCGCCGCGCGCAGCGTCGACCCCGCGACGGGCCGCTCGGTGCTCTACGGCCGCAAGACCACGGCGTTGACGTGGGCGATGGAGGGCCTGGCGTGGCGACTGACGCGGGTCACCCGATTCTGGGACCGGGACTACTACCGCACCTACACCGAGCAGCCCGGCCAGGCGAATGGCTACATGTCGGTGCAGGCGGAAGTGACTCGCGCGCTTGCAGATCCAACGG
>NZ_LZIZ01000184.1:0-13807 GCF_001666915.1 Mycobacterium sp. E3339
TCTCGCCGCCGCAAGCGCCCACCGAGACGCAGTGGACCCCACCGTCCGGCGTCCTGATGCCAGGGCAGGCGCCCGCCATCATCAGCCGGGCGCAGTGGGGCGCCGACGAATCGCTGCGATGCGGTAGTCCCCAGTACGACAACGGGATTCGCGCGGCCGTCGTGCACCACACCGCGGGCAGTAACGACTACTCGCCGCTGGAATCGGCCGGGATCGTCAAGGCCATTTACACCTATCACAGCAAGACCCTGGGCTGGTGCGACATCGCCTACAACGCGCTGGTCGACAAGTACGGCCAGGTGTTCGAGGGCAGCGCCGGGGGGCTCACCAAAGCGGTCGAGGCGTTCCACACCGGCGGCTTCAACCGCAACACCTGGGGTGTGGCGATGATCGGCAATTTCGACGACGTACCGCCGACCCCGATTCAGCTGCGCACCCTGGGCCGGCTGCTCGGCTGGCGGCTGGGCCTGGACGGCGTCGACCCCAAGGGCACGGTCGCGCTGGAGTCGGCAGGCAGTCACTACACCACCTTCCCGGCCGGTTCCGTCGCGACGTTGCCGACCATCTTCACCCACCGCGACGTCGGCAACACCGATTGCCCGGGCAACGCCGCCTACGCCTTGATGGACGAAGTGCGCGACATCGCTTCGCATTTCAACGATCCGCCGGAGGAGTTGATCAAGGCCCTGCAGGGCGGCGCGATCTACGACCACTGGCAGGCGATGGGCGGGATGAACAGCGTGCTCGGCGCGCCGACCTCACCGGAAGACAGCGCCGAGGGCGACGCTCGGTACGTCACCTTCGCAAGGGGCGCCATGTACTGGTCGCCCGCAACCGGCGCCCAGCCCGTCACCGGCGCGATCTACGACGCCTGGGCGTCGCTGAGCTACGAACGAGGCCCGCTCGGTTTGCCAACCAGCGCGGAAATTCAAGAGCCGCTACAGATTACGCAGAATTTCCAGCACGGGACGCTGAACTACGACCGCCTCACCGGCGACGTCACCGAGGTCGCCGAGGGAATCACCACGCCGCTGTCGACCCAGCCCCCGAGCGGCCCAACTATTCCGCCCGAGCACTTTTCGCTGCCGGCGCACCCGTCGACCTAGGGGCTGAGCCACCAGCGTTCCAGCACCCGTCCCACCCCATCGTCGTTGTTGACGGTGGTGACCTCGTCGGCGGCGGCGAGCACGTCGGGGTGGGCATTGCCCATCGCCACGCCATGACCGGCCCAGCGCAGCATCGGTAGGTCGTTGGGCATGTCGCCGAACGCCACCACCTCCTCGCTGCCGATCTGCAGCGGCCTGGCCACCTCGTCCACACCGGTGGCCTTGCTGATGCCCAGCGGCACGATTTCCACCAGGCCGTTGTTGGTGGAGTAGGTGATATCGCCCTCCAGGCCGACATGCTTGGCCAGCGCGGCGGCCATATCGGCGCTGCGGGCCCCGTTGCGGCGGATCAGCAGCTTGATGGCCGGCGCGCTGAGCAGGTCCTCGATCGACACCTCGGTGTTGTCCGGGTTCAGCCACGCATGTTCGTAGCCGGGCGAGCTGATGAACTGCGGGGTCGCCGTGTCGTGGGCGCGCTCGCCGATTCGCTCGACGGCAAGGCCCGCGCCCGGGATGACGCGCGTGGCGATCTCGGCCAGCTCGGCCAGGGTGTCGACCGGCAGCGTTCGCGTGGACACCACCCGGTCGGTCGACGGGTCGTAGACGACCGCGCCGTTGGCGCACACCGCGATCGGCGCGAAGCCGAGCGCGTCGACCACGGGGCGTATCCAGCGCGGCGGGCGGCCGGTCGCCACGACGAACTTCGCGCCTGCGCCGACCGCGGCGCGGATGGCGTCGCGGGTGCGCGGGGTGATGGTTTCGTTGTCGTCGAAGAGGGTGCCGTCGACGTCGCAGGCGATGAGCGCCGGCTGGGTCACGTTGACGTCATCTGGTCAGTGCACTCCGCTCTGGTCCTGCCCCGGCCGGGTCACGCCGTCGGTGCCGTATTTCTGCATCCGCGCCTGCAGCTCCGACAGGCGGATCGCCCGGGAATCGTCCTGGGTGGGCGCGGCACCCCCGAGCCGCCGCGGCACCCAGAACTCGCCTTCCGGGTGCGGGTACTCCTCCTGCACCTGGTACAGCAACGCGTTCATCGCCTGGCGCAGCTCCGCGTTGAGCTGTTCGGGCGTCCCGCGCGGCGGCAGCGGCCGCCCGGCGGCGACGGTGATCGGAACCTTGTTGCGCCACACCTTCTTTGGATGATCCTTGGGCCAGATCCGATGGGCGCCCCAGACGATGACCGGCACGATGGGCACCTGGGCGTCCAGGGCCATCCGGGCCGCACCGGTCTTGAATTCCCGCAGCTCGAAGCTGCGGCTGATCGTGGCTTCGGGGTGCATCCCGATCAGCTCGCCCTGCCGCAGCCGCTGCGTGGCCAGCTCGAACGCGCCGTTCCCGTTAGTGCGGTCCACCGGGATCAGCCGGGCGTGGTTGATGACGTAGTTGACCGCCTTCACGTCGGCCATCTCCGCCTTGATCATGAAGTACGCGCGGCGGTGGCGTTCGCGCACGGCGAGCAGCGTCGGCAGCCAGTCCAGGTAGCTGGTGTGGTTCTGCGCCAGCAGCGCGCCGCCCCGCTCGGGGATGTTGTCCAGCCCCCGATACGTGAACTTGGTCCCCTGCATCGCGACCATCGGCGGCACGATCCACTCGCACAGCCGGTAGAACCCCTCAGGCATGTCGTCTCCTTCGCCTACCCTGACGGCCGTTCGCTGCGGCCGGCTGCCCGCGCCGCGGCCTCGTCCGCCTCCATCCGCGCGGCCTCGGCCATTGTCGGTGCCCCACCGCCCAGGCGGCGTGGCGTCCAGTACGCCCCGGGTTCGTGTGGATACTGCTGTTGCACTTGGTGCAGCAACGCGGTCATCGACTCGCGCAGCGCGGCGTCGGTCCGCGCGATGTCTTCGGCCGCCGGCACCGGCGCGCCCACCTGCACTTTAATGGGTAACTTGGCGCGCCGGAGGTTGCGCGGGTGATCTTTTGTCCAGATGCGGTGCGCACCCCAGACGATCACCGGAACGATCGGGACGCGCGACTCGATGGCCATCCGGGCGGCGCCCGTCTTGAACTCCTTGAGCTCGAAGCTGCGGCTGATGGTGGCCTCCGGATAGACCCCGACCAGCTCACCCTCGCGGAGACGTTGCACGGCAACCGCGTAGGCACCGGCCCCCGCTCCGCGGTCCACCGGAATGGTCCCGGTGTGCTTGATCAGGAAGTTGACGATCTTCACCTGTTGCATCTCGGCCTTGATCATGAACCTGAGCCGGCGACGCCGCCGGTGCACGGCCAGCGCGGCGGGCAGGAAGTCGACGTAGCTGGTGTGGTTGATCGCGATCACGGCGCCGCCGGAGGCCGGGATGTTCTCCTCGCCGCCGTAGGAGATCTGGGTGCCGGTGGCCAAAACCACCAGCCGAGCCAGAACCTCGAGCGTGCGGAAGATCGGCTCCACCATCGATCGCTACTCCGGCGGTCCCGCGTTCCGAGCCCGCCGAGCCGCGCGCTCGGCCGCCTCCTCGGCGTCCAGCTGGGCGGCCTCGGCCAGCGACGGGGCGCTACCGCCCAACCGGCGCGGCACCCAGTACTCGCCGGCGGGATGCGGCCCATACATCTCCTGGGCCCGCTCGAGCAGGTGTTGCATCCGCGAGTGCAGCAACCCCTTGAGCTCCTCGACGCCCAGCGTCGGTTCGATCGGCTCGCCGACGAGCACCGTGATGGGCACCTTCGGGCGCCACAGCTTCTTGGGGTGGCCCTTGGTCCAGATGCGCTGCGCGCCCCAGACGATCACGGGAACGATCGGCACCCCCGCCTCGACCGCCATCCGGGCCGCCCCCGACTTGAACTCCTTGATCTCGAAGCTGCGGCTGATCGTGGCTTCCGGGTAGACGCCGACCAGCTCACCGTCCTTGAGGTTCCTGACCGCCTCCTCGTAGGAGGCGGCCCCGTCCTGACGATTGACGGAGATGTGCCGCAGGCTGCGCATGATCGGCCCGGTGATCTTGTTGTCGAACACCTCCTGCTTGGCCATGAACCGCACCTTGCGGCCCAGACCCTGCTGGTAGGCGGGCAGGCCCGCGAACGTGAAGTCGAGGTAGCCGGTGTGGTTGATGGCAATGACCGCACCACCGCTTTTCGGCAGGTTTTCCACGCCCGCGACCGTGATCTTGAGACCCTGTAGGCGCCACACCAAGCGGGCAAGCTGAATGACAGTCCCGTATACCGGTTCCACAGCTGCCCAGCCTAGTGCTCCTGGCTGTGAGTCACCCGAAGTGCCGAAAGGAGGCGCCCTGCGACGTCACGCCGGCCCCGCCGCCTCGCGCTAAGCTCGGGGGCTGAAAAGTCGTTACCCGGCCGCGGGCCGCGAAGGCCCCTCTAGCGGCCCCAGGAAGGTGTTTGTGCAGGTCACGAGCGTAGGTCACGCCGGATTTCTGATCGAGACCCCCGCGGGCAGCATCCTTTGCGACCCCTGGGTCAACCCCGCTTACTTCGCGTCGTGGTTCCCCTTCCCGGACAACACCGGGCTGGACTGGGACCGGCTGGGTGACTGCGACTACCTGTACCTGTCGCACCTTCACAAGGATCACTTCGACGCTAAGAATCTGGCCGAGCACGTCAACAAGGACGCGGTGGTGCTGCTGCCCGACTTCCCGGTGCCCGACCTCCGAAATGCGTTGCAGGAGCTGGGGTTTTATCGGTTCTTCGAGACCAGCAACTCGGTCAAGCACCGGGTCGGCGGCCCGAAGGGCGACCTGGACGTGATGATCATCGCCCTGCGGGCGCCGGCCGACGGCCCGCTCGGCGACTCGGCCCTGGTGGTGTCCGACGGCGTGACAACGGCTTTCAACATGAACGACGCCCGGCCGGTCGACCTGGACGTGCTGGCGTCCGCCTTCGGACACATCGACGTGCACATGCTGCAGTACTCCGGTGCGATCTGGTACCCGATGGTCTACGACATGCCGGCCCGCGCGAAGGAGTCCTTCGGCGTCCAGAAGCGGCAGCGGCAGATGGACCGCGCCCGCCAGTACATCGCCCAGGTCGGCGCGACGTGGGTGATCCCGTCGGCGGGGCCGCCGTGCTTCTTGGACCCCGAATTGCGTCACCTCAACGACGACCACGACGATGCGGCGAACATATTTCCCGACCAGATCGTGTTCCTCGACCAGATGCGCACCCACGGCCACGACGGCGGCCTGCTGATGATCCCCGGCTCGACCGCCGACTTCACCGGCACCGCGTTGAACTCGCTGCGCCATCCCCTGCCCGATGACCAGGTCGAGGCGATCTTCACCACCGGGAAGCGGGCCTACCTCGCCGACTACGCCGAGCGGATGGCGCCCGTCCTGGCCGCGGAGCGGGCCGGCTGGGCCCCGGCCACCGGGGAACCGCTGCTGGAGCCGCTGCGCGCGTTGTTCGAACCGATCATGGCCCAAAGCGACGAGATCTGCGACGGCATCGGCTATCCCGTCGAACTCGTCATCGGCCCGGAGACGGTGGTCCTGGACTTTCCGAAACGTGCCGTGCGGGAACGCATTCCCGACGAAAAGGTCAGATATGGGTTCGCCATCGCCCCCGAGTTGGTCCGCACCGTGCTGCGCGACCGGGAACCGGACTGGGTGAACACCATCTTCCTGTCCACCCGATTCCGGGCGTGGCGCGTCGGCGGCTACAACGAATACCTCTACACCTTCTTCAAGTGCCTCACCGACGAACGAATCGCCTACGCCGACGGCTGGTTCGCCGAGACGCATGACGATTCCTCGTCGATCACGCTGGAGGGCTGGGAGATTCAGCGTCGCTGCCCCCACCTGAAGGCCGACCTGTCGAGATTCGGTGTGGTGGAGGGCAACACGTTGACCTGCAATCTGCACGGCTGGCAGTGGCGGTTGGACGACGGGCGCTGCCTGACGGCGCGCGGCCACGAACTGCGAAGTTCACGGGCATGAACGACCGCCCCGGCCAGTCTTACGACGACGGCCTGGTTCAGCTGGACCGCGCGGCGATCACGTTGCGGCGCTATCACTTTCCGTCGGGCACGTCGAAAGTCATCGCCCTGAGCGCGATTCGTGGCTACAAGGCCGAGGGGCTGGGCCTGCTCACCCACCGGTTCCGGATCTGGGGCAGCTCGGACCTACGCCGCTGGTTGCCGCTGGACGTGAGCCGGCCGTTCAAGTCGACGCTGATCACCCTGGACGTGCCGGGCATTTCGCCCAGCCCGGCCTTCACACCGGCGCGACCGGACGAATTCACCGCCCTGCTGGACGAACTGCTGCGCCGGCGCGGCTAGCTTCGTCCCTAGGCCGTGCGGTCTTCGAGCGCGCGGCGCGCCGCGTTGTAGCCGGGGGTGAAGGTGATGCCCGGACCCCCATGGCAACCGGCGCTGCCCAGGTAAAGCCCTTCGATCGGAATGGGCTGACCGCGAAAACCCTTGGGGCCGGGCCGGTTCGGCCCGATCTGGTCCGAGCTCAGCAGCCCGTGGCAGTAGTCGCCGCCCGGGGCGCCGAACATCACGCCCATGTGCTTGGGGGTAAAGGTGGTGTGCCGGATGATGCTGCGCTCGAAGTTCGGCGCCAGCCGGGTGATCTTGTCGATCACGCGCTGGCCCATCTCGACCTTCGCGTCGCCGTAGTCGGCGCCGCCCTCGATGGGGAACCACAGCGCGAACGCCGAGGCGGCGTGCTTGCCCTCGGGCGCCAGGTCCGGATCGTTCTGCGTCGGAATCTGCAGCACCACCGTGGGGTCGGCCGGCACGATCCCGCGGCGGCAGTCCTCCCACTGCTGCTGGACCTCCTCCGGCGTGCAGAACAGGCCTATCGACGCCTGCATGGCAGGGTCGTTGAGCGCCTCGTAGGGCGCGGCGAACTCCGGCGCCTCCTCGAGCGCGAAGTGCATCTGCAGGTAGCTGCCGCGATGGTCGGTCCGGGCGAACCGCTCCCGAATGTCGGCGGGCACCAGGGCCGGATCGATCAGGTCGTTGACGGTGACGTCGGGCGCGATGCCGGAGACGACGATCGGGGCGGTCAACTCCTCGCCGGCCTCGGTGCGCACCCCGCGCACCCGCCCGTCGGCGACCAGGATCTCGGCGACCTTGGATCGCAGCCGCACTTCGCCACCCTGGCTTTCCAGTAGCGCGCCCAGGTGCGAGGTCAGGGCGCCGATGCCGCCGCGCAGCTTCTTCATCTGCATGGTGTCGCCATCCGGGACGCCCAAGCCGAAGGCGAGCGCGGCCGCGCTGCCGGGCGTGGCCGGCCCGCGATACAGGGTGTTGACGGCCAACACGGTCATCGAGCCGCGCAGCGCGCCGTGCTTCTCGCGGTCGGGAAGGTAGCGGTCCAGCACGTCGGTGACCGATCCGAAGAGCATGTCATCGATGGCGGAGCGTTCGAATTCGTTTGTCGCGCAGGCATACATCTCGTCGAAGGTCTTGGGCTCGGTTCCCGCCTCGAACCTGCCCAACGCCCGGGTGGGGGCTTGGCTCCAGGCCATCAGCCCCGCCATCCCGTTGACGGCGTCGGCCCCGTGCACCTCGTTGAGGTGCGTGAACAGCTTGATCGGATCGCTGTACTGAATCAGCGGGTCGTCCCCGACGCCGCGGACCGCCACCGACATCACCTCGAGGTCGATGGTCGGCAGGGTGTCCAGGCCGAGTTCCTCGACGACCACCATCGAGGTGGGGAATTGCACCGAGCCCGCGATCTCGAACTGGTACCCGTCGAAAAGCTCCACCGTGGACGCCATTCCACCGGCGTACAGCTTGGAATCCAGGCACACCGTCCGCAGCCCGGCCTTCTGTAGAAGCACCGCCGCGGCCAGACCGTTGTGCCCGGCACCGATAACTATCGCGTCATAGTCAGTCATGTCCTGCCCTCCAGGAATGGAGGCTGGCATGGTCGCAAAGTTTTGTCAATTGTGACGAAACTTTTCAGTCGGCGTCGGTGACCCACGAGCCGGTGATGCCCGCCCGGAGCGACTCCAGCGCGGCGTGGCACATGCGCGCCAGCTCGCCCAGCGATCGGTCCTCACCGAGCATCCAGAACTCCATCGCCCCGAACACCCCGGCGGCGATGCACCGCGCGGTCACCCGGGCGCGCAACCTTGCGTCCAGCGTCTCGCGCGCCACGCAGCTACGCCGGTGCAGCTGTGCCTCGATGGCGTCGGCGAAGTCCGCCTGGACCTCCTGCATATGGCGGACGATGCGGCCGGGATCCAACTCACCACCGCGCAGAGCGGCGATCTTCGCCACGGCCTCAACGTCATAGGGAAACGAGAAGATGGCCGATTGCACCGAATCGATGATCGGTTCGGCGTCGGGCCGGGCGTCCAGCGCGGCCCGAAACCAGTTCAGCCCCGTGTAGTCGGCAAACAACAGATCGTGCTTGGACTTGAAGTGCCGATAGAACGTCCGGAGCGAGACCCCGGCGTCCGCCGCGATCTGCTCGGCCGAGGTCTCCTCGACGCCCTGGCCCAGGAACCGCACCATGGCGGCCTGGATCAGCGCCTCCCGCGTGCGCTCGCTGCGCACCGTCTGCGCCGGCCTGACCATGCAAGTAAGGTACCCCACCCGGCTTTTGTCACTATTGACAAAACTTTGGTCGCGGGGTGAGACTGCGCGCATGGTCTCGCTTCTTGTGCATGCCGTTCTCGGGCTCAGTGTCATCGGCTGGATCGTCGCCGCGAACTCGAAGGTCTTCGCCCGGCCCGCCGGCGGCCCGTTGTTCTCGCCGCTGGAATGCGTCTACTACCTCGTCGGGATCGCGTCCGTGGCCTTGGGCTGGTACTTCAACATCACCTACGTCGCGCAGTATTCGCACGGGTCCACCAACCCACTGTGGGGCGAACACGGAAGCTGGGCCGAATACATCAGGCTGATGTTCACCAACCCGGCCGCGTCCTCCGCCAGCCAGGACTACACGATCGCGAATGTCGTTCTGCTGCCGCTGTTTACGATCGTCGACGGCTACCGCCGTGGGCTGCGGCATCCGTGGCTGTACTTCGTGTCCAGCCTGTTCACCAGCTTCGCGTTCGCGTTCGCCTTCTACTTCGCCACCATGGAGCGCCAGCGCCGGCACGAGCAGGCCCGCGAGACGGTGGACGCCTAGGTTCCCTTCGCCCAGCGGCGGGCCCATCGGTCCAGGGGGTTGAGGGCCTCGCCCAGCGACAGGCCGGCCTCGCTGAGCTCGTAACACTGGTCGTCGCGCTGGACGACCAGCCCCGCTTCCGTCAGGTCGCCGAGACGGTCATACAAAACGCTGGGAGACATGCCGTCGCAGCGCTCCCGCAAAGCCCGCGCTCCCAGCGGACCGTCGCGGAGTTCCCACAGGATCCGCAACGCCCAGCGCCGCCCGAGGAGATCCAGGGCCGCCATGAGCGGCCGCCCCGTTGTCGACCCCCGCACCGGGTGCCCCGGTCGAGCCGTCAGTTGACGTTTCGGATTCCGTAACGTAGCTTTCCTGTCCATGGTTACGGAAATAGTAACGCCTCGCATCGGCGTCCTCGACCCGCCCTACGAGCACGCGGTGGCGGCGCTGCTGCAGAAGATGATGCCGCCGAACGTGCCGCCCATCGCCCTGTTTCGCACCGTGGTGCGCAACATGCCCATGGCCGAGGCCATGACGGCATGGGGTGGCTACGAGCTGAGCCGCAAGTTGTCGCTGTCCCTCCGCGACCGCGAGATCGTCATCGACCGCACCTGCGCTCGCTGCGGGTGTGAATACGAATGGGGCGTGCACGTCGCGTTTTTCGCCCAGAAGGCGCGCCTCGACCACGAGCAGGTCCGCTCCTTGACCCACGGCGGCGCCGACGACCCCTGCTGGACCGCCGAGCGGGATCGGCTCCTGGTCCGCGCCGTCGATGCGCTCTGCGACCGTCGCGACATCGACGACGCCCTCTGGGCGGCGCTGCGCACCGAGTTCGGCGAACGCGAGATCCTCGACCTCACGATGCTGTGCGGGTGGTATCACGCGATCAGCTTCACCGCGCGCGCCGCCCGGGTGCCGCTCGAGGCGGGCAGCCCCACCTTCGCCGGCATCGGTCGCTGATCGCGCTCAGCTCGGTTTGATGGCGCGCCACCGTTGCCGCCCACCGGAAGCGTCGATCTGCACATCGCTGAATCCCGCGTTCCGCAGGCGCGCGCCCAGGTCCGTCGGTGCGATCGGGTTGTAGGTGTCGGCGATGTGCAGAAGCCGGAAGGTCAGCGACGGGACGCCGTCGGTGCCGGCGAACGCCCCGCCCGGCCGCAGCACCCGGAACGCCTCGGCGAAGAGCCGGTCCTGCAAGTCGGCGCTGGGAACGTGGTGCAGCATCGTGAAGCAGACCACCGAGGTGAAGTGATCGGCCGGCAGCCCGGTGTCGGTGCCGTCGCCGTGGATGATGCGGGCGCGGTCGCCGTAGCGGCGCTGCAGGCGATCGGCCATCGCGGCGTCGACCTCGACTGCGGTGAGCGAATCGGCCCTGTCCAGCAGGGCGCGCGTCGTCGCCCCGTATCCGGGGCCGATTTCCAAAGTCCGCGAACCCAATTCGACGCCGTCCAGCGCCCAGGGCAACAGCTGGCCCTCCACCGCCTTCTCCCAGGCCGCCGAGCTACACCGGCGCCGGTGCAAGAGATTCATTGCCATAGCGGTAAAGCTAGCCGCCCGCGCTGGATGCGGGCTTCCGATATTCTGTCGTGTTATGTCGGAAATCAGCCATCACGGGCGGGCGACGTCGTCGCAGGCGCTGCCGCCGGGGGCACGGATCGAGCGGCACCGGCATCCCTTGCACCAGATCGTCTACCCGTCGTCGGGCGCGGTCTCCGTCACCACCCCGGCCGGCACCTGGATCACGCCGGCGAACCGGGCGGTCTGGATCCCGGCGGGCTGCTGGCACGAACATAAGTTCCACGGCCCCACGCAGTTTCACGGCGTCGCACTCGATCCCCGCCGCTACCGTCGCGGGCCGGCAGCGCCCGCCGTCCTGGCGGTCACCCCGTTGATGCGCGAACTCATCATCGCGTGTTCGCAGACCGATGGCACCGACACCGACGAGCACCACCGGATGCTGGCCGTGCTCCAGGATCAGTTGCGCGCGACCGGCGCCGGCGAGCCGCTGTGGATTCCCACGCCAGTCGACGCCCGGCTGCGCGAAGCGTGCGCGTTGATCGCCGACAACCTGGCGGCGCCGTTGACGTTGCCGCAGATCGGCCACCGGATCGGCGTCAGCCAGCGCACGCTGAGCCGTCTGTTCGGCGACGAGCTGGCGATGACCTTCCCGCAGTGGCGCACGCAGCTGCGTCTGCAGCACGCGCTGGTGCTACTCGCCGAGCGGCACGATGTCACGTCGGTAGCGGCCGAATGTGGTTGGGCCACAACGAGTGCCTTCATCGACACCTATCGGCGGGCCTTCGGCCACACCCCGGGACGGCTGGCGGCGAGGGCCCGTTAGCCGATGGTGGCAACGGGCTCGAGCAGGTCCGTGCCGACGAACGGCACCAGCGCGTCGGGCACCCGCACGCTGCCGTCGGGCTGTTGGTGGTTTTCCAGGATCGCCACCAGCCACCGGGTGGTGCCGAGCGTGCCGTTGAGGGTGGCCGCGGTCTGGGGCTTGCCGTTGGCGTCGCGGTAGCGGGTCGCCAGCCGGCGCGCCTGAAACGTGGTGCAGTTCGACGTGGAGGTCAGCTCTCGGTAGGTGCCCTGCGTGGGAACCCATGCCTCGCAATCGAATTTGCGGGCGGCCGACGATCCGAGATCACCCGCCGCAACGTCGATCACCCGATAGGGCACCTCGATGCGGGCCAGCATCTCGCGTTGCCATCCCAGCAGCCGTTCGTGTTCGGCCTCGGCCTCGTCGGGCGTGCAGTAGACGAACCCTTCGACCTTGTCGAACTGGTGCACTCGGATGATGCCGCGGGTGTCCTTGCCGTAACTGCCGGCCTCCCGCCGGAAGCACGACGACCAGCCCGCGTACCGCAGCGGCCCGGCGGACAGGTCCAGGATTTCGTCGGCGTGGTAACCGGCCAACGGCACCTCCGAGGTGCCGACCAGGTAGAGGTCGTCGGCCTCGACCCGATAGATCTCGTCGGCGTGCGCGCCCAGGAATCCGGTGCCGGCCATCACCTCCGGGCGCACCAGCACCGGCGGGATCATCGGAATGAAGCCGTTTTCGACGGCCAGCCGCAGGGCCAGTTGCAGCAGCCCCAGCTGCAGCAGCGCGCCCCGGCCGGTCAGGAAGTAGAACCGCGAGCCGGACACCTTGGCGCCGCGCTGCATGTCGATGAGGCCCAGCGCCTCGCCGAGCTCCAGGTGGTCCTTCGGGTGGTCGAGTTGCGCGGGTTCGCCCACCACGTCCAGGACGCGGTAGTCGTCTTCGCCGCCGGCGGGCACCCCCTCGATGACGACGTTGGAGATCGCCATGTGCGCCGCGGTGAACGCGGCCTCGGCCTCGGCCTGCTCGCTCTCGGCGGCCTTCACCTGCTCGGCCAGTTCCTTGGCGCGCGCCAGCTTGGCCGGGCGCTCCTCGGGGGACGCGGCGCCGACGCCCTTGCTGGCGGATTTCTGTTCCGCGCGCAGCGCGTCGGCCGACGAGATCGCCGCCCGCCGGGCGGTGTCGGCCGCCAGCAAGGCGTCGACCAGGGCCGGGTCCTCGCCCCGGTCGAGTTGGGAGCGGCGCACGGCGTCGGGGTCTTCCCGGAGCAGCTTCAGGTCGATCACGGCCAAGACACTACTTTTTCGCGCTCCGGTCGATCGCAGAGCATCCACCCGGACTGGTCCCAGGACTCACATCAGTAACTTTTGTCACGCGCCACAGGTGGTGCTGTCAGAATGGAGCCGATGTCGCAAGCCCCCGAGACGGACCATCCGGAAGCCCGGGCGTCCGCGCCCGCCGCCGAGCCGGACCAGCCGCACGCCGGCTTCCGGTGGCCGCGCAGTCTGCAGGCGACGGCCACCCGCCGCGCGCTGCTGCTGACCGCGCTGGGCGCCCTGTTGATCGCCGGCCTGGTGACCGCGCTTCCGGTCGGCGGGACCGGCCCGGGCCGGCTGTCCGGCTATCTCGACGGCAACCCGGTGCCCACCACCGGAAGCAAGAGTGACGCCGCGTTCAACAAGGCGGCCAGCGGCGACTGCCTGATGTGGCCGGACACCACCCCGGAGTCGGCGAAGATCGTCAACTGCGCCGACGACCACAAGTTCGAAGTGGCCGAATCCGTCGACATGCGCACCTTCCCGGGCGCCGAGTACGGTCCCAACGCCGCTCCGCCGTCGCCCGCGCGCATTCAGCAGATGACCCAGGAGCAATGCGAGTCCGCGGTGCGCAACTACCTGGGGCCCAAGTTCGATCCCAACAGCAAGTTCATCGTCAGCCTGCTGTGGCCCGGTGACCGGGCCTGGCGCCAGTCCGGCGAGCGGCGGATGCTCTGCGGGCTGCAGCTGCCCGCCACCAACAATCAGCAGCAGGCGTTCAAGGGCAAGGTCGCCCAGATCGACCAGTCCAAGGTCTGGCCGGCCGGCACCTGCTTGGGCATCGACACGAACACCAACCAGCCGATCGACGCCCCGGTGGAATGCGCGGCACCGCACGCGATGGAGGTGACCGGCACGGTCAACCTGGCCGAGAAGTTCCCGGGTGCGCTGCCGGCCGAGCCCGACCAGGACGGGTACATCAAGGATCTGTGCACCAAGATGACGGACGCCTACCTGGCGCCGGTCAAGTTGCGCACCACCACCCTGACGCTGATCTACCCCACCGTGCCGCTGGCCAGCTGGACGGCCGGCAGCCGCGAGGTCGCCTGCAGC
>NZ_LZIZ01000185.1:0-39722 GCF_001666915.1 Mycobacterium sp. E3339
GGCCCGTCAGGCTGTAGCTGCCATCACCGTTGGGGGTCGCCTGTGTGGTTCCGGCCCGCACGTCGGAGCCGCCCTGCTTCTCGGTCATCGACATGCCGGCCGTGATGCCGCGCTTGGTGGGCGCCGGCTTGAGCTCGGGATCGTATTCGCGGCTGGTCAGCAGCGGCTCGTAGATCGCCGCGAGTTCGGGGTTGTAGCGCAGGGCGGCTCCGACGTGCGGGCCGGAACCACACAGGCGACCCCCAACGGTGATGGCAGCTACAGCCTGACGGGCCACAAGTGGTTCACCTCCGCGCCGATGTGCGACATCTTCTTGGTTCTGGCGCAGGCCCCGGGCGGCCTGTCCTGCTTCCTGCTGCCGCGGGTGCTGCCCGACGGCACCCGCAACCGGATGTTTTTGCAGCGGCTCAAGGACAAGCTCGGCAACCATGCCAACGCCTCCAGCGAGGTCGAATATGACGGTGCGACAGCGTGGTTGGTGGGCGAGGAGGGCCGCGGGGTGCCGACCATCATCGAGATGGTCAACCTCACCCGGCTGGACTGCACCCTGGGCAGTGCCACCAGCATGCGCACCAGCCTGACCCGCGCCATTCACCACGCCCAGCACCGAAAGGCGTTCGGCGCCTACCTCATCGACCAGCCGCTGATGCGTAACGTGCTGGCCGACCTGGCCGTCGAGGCCGAGGCCGCAACCATCGTCGCGATGCGGATGGCCGGGGCCACTGACAAGGCGCTGCGCGGTGACGACCGGGAGGCGCTGCTGCGCCGCATCGGCCTGGCCGCCAGCAAGTACTGGGTCTGCAAGCGCGCCACCCCGCACGCCGCCGAGGCGCTGGAATGCCTGGGCGGCAACGGTTACGTCGAGGACTCGGGCATGCCGCGGCTGTTCCGTGAGGCGCCGCTGATGGGCATCTGGGAGGGCTCGGGCAACGTCAGCGCACTGGACACGTTGCGCGCCATGGCAACTCGCCCGGAATGCGTCGAGGTGCTGTTCGCCGAACTGGCCGAGAGTGCGGGCGCGGACCCGCGGCTGGGCGCGCACGTCGAGCGGTTGCGCAGCGACCTGGCCGACCTGGACACCATCGCGCAGCGCGCCCGCAAGGTCGCCGAGGACATCAGCCTGGCGCTGCAGGGGTCGCTGCTGGTGCGCCACGGTCACCCCGCCGTCGCCGAGGCCTTCCTGACCACCCGGATCGACCACCAGTGGGGCGGGGCCTACGGGACCATGCCCGCCAGGCTGGACCTGGCTCCCATTCTCGAGCGTGCTCTAGTAAAGGGATGACCTGCCCCGGCGACGATGCAGTGGGGGCTCCTCCAGCCGCGTAGCGGCGAGGGGGACGGAGCGGAGGAGGAGTGGCGCCATTGACTCACGCGATCAGGCCGGTCGACTTCGACAACCTGAAGACGATGACCTACGAGGTCACCGACCGGGTTGCCCGGATCACGTTCAACCGGCCGGAGAAGGGCAACGCGATCGTCGCGGACACCCCGCTGGAGCTCTCGGCGCTGGTGGAGCGCGCCGACCTGGATCCAGCCGTGCACGTCATCCTGGTGTCCGGGCGCGGTGAGGGGTTCTGCGCGGGCTTCGACCTGAGCGCCTACGCCGATCGCACCGGCTCGGCGGGTGGGACGGGCGCCTACGCGGGCACCGTGCTCAGCGGAAAAACCCAGGCGGTCAACCACTTACCCGATCAGCCGTGGGACCCGATGATCGACTACCAGATGATGAGCCGGTTCGTCCGCGGCTTCTCCAGCCTGATGCACGCCGACAAGCCGACGGTGGTCAAGATCCACGGCTACTGCGTGGCCGGCGGCACCGACATCGCGCTGCACGCCGACCAGGTGATCGCCGCCGCCGACGCCAAGATCGGCTACCCGCCGACGCGGGTGTGGGGCGTCCCGGCGGCAGGGCTGTGGGCGCACCGGCTCGGCGACCAGCGCGCCAAGCGCCTGCTGTTCACCGGCGATTGCATCACCGGCGCGCAAGCCGCGGAATGGGGGCTGGCGGTCGAGGCGCCGGACCCGGCCGACCTCGACGAGCGCACCGAGCGGCTGGTGCAACGGATCGCGGCGGTGCCCGTCAACCAGCTGATCATGGTGAAGCTCGCGCTGAATTCGGCTCTGCTGCAACAGGGTGTGGCCACCAGCCGGATGGTCAGCACGGTTTTCGACGGCGTCGCCCGGCACACGCCGGAGGGGCACGCCTTCGTCGCCGACGCGACCGAACACGGCTTTCGCGAGGCGGTCCGGCATCGCGACGAACCCTTCGGCGACCACGGCCGCCGCGCGTCGCAGGTGTAGCCCATGGCCACCATGACGGCCCGGTCGGTGGTGCTCAGTGTGCTGCTGGGGGCTCACCCGGCGCACGCCCGCGCCAGCGAATTGGTCCGCCTGACGGCCGATTTCGGCATCAAGGAGACGACGCTGCGGGTGGCGCTGACCCGCATGGTCGGCACCGGCGACCTGATCCGCTCGGCCGACGGCTACCGGCTGTCCGATCGCCTGCTGGCCCGGCAGCGGCGCCAGGACGACGCCATCGACCCGCGGGTGCGCCCCTGGAGCGGGGAGTGGGTCACGCTCATCGTCACCAGCGTGGGCGGCGACGCGCGCACCCGCGCGGCGCTGCGGACGGCCATGCACGGCAAGCGCTTCGGCGAACTGCGCGAAGGCGTGTGGATGCGGCCCGACAACCTCGAGCTCGAGCTGGACCCCGAGATCGACGCCCGGGTCCGGGTCCTGCGGGCCCGCGACGACAACGCCGCCGAGCTGGCCGCCCAGCTGTGGGACCTGCCCGGCTGGGCCCGGGCCGGCCACCGGCTGCTCGATGAGATGGCCGCCGCAAGGGACATTCCCGGCCGGTTCGTGGTGGCGGCGGCGACGGTGCGCCACCTGCTCACCGACC
This sequence comes from Mycobacterium sp. E3339, assembly GCF_001666915.1. Taxonomy (NCBI): domain Bacteria; kingdom Bacillati; phylum Actinomycetota; class Actinomycetes; order Mycobacteriales; family Mycobacteriaceae; genus Mycobacterium; species Mycobacterium sp. E3339. The sequence goes on from NZ_LZIZ01000185.1 coordinate 2,903, forward strand.
CGGTGCTGCCCGACGAACTGCTGCCGGCCGACTGGCCCGGCGCCCGCCTGCGGGCGGCATACCACGACTTCGCCACCGAGCTGCTCGAGCGGCGGGAACCCCTATTTGCGGAGGCAAAATGAATGATCCGGTACGTGTCGAGCGCAATGGCCCCGTGACGACGGTGATCCTGAACCGGCCGTCGGCCCGCAACGCGGTCAACGGTCCCACCGCCGCCGCGTTGTACGCGGCGTTCGACGAATTCGACCGCGACGACACCGCGTCGGTCGCCGTGTTGTGGGGCGAAGGCGGAACCTTTTGCGCCGGCGCGGATTTGAAGGCCTTCGCCACACCCGAGGCGAATGCCGTGCACCGGACGGGTCCGGGCCCGATGGGGCCGACGCGAATGGTGTTGTCCAAACCCGTGATCGCCGCGGTGAGCGGCTACGCCGTCGCCGGCGGGCTGGAGCTGGCGGTCTGGTGCGACCTGCGGGTGGCCGAACAGGACGCCGTGTTCGGCGTGTTCTGCCGCCGGTGGGGCGTGCCGCTGATCGACGGCGGCACGGTGCGGCTGCCGCGGCTGATCGGACACAGCCGGGCGATGGACATGATCCTCACCGGCCGCGGCGTCAAGGCCGACGAAGCGCTCGCGATGGGGTTGGCCAACCGCGTCGTGCCGACCGGCCAGGCGCGGCAGGCGGCCGAGGAACTGGCGGCGCAGCTGGCCGCGCTGCCACAGCAGTGCCTGCGGTCCGACCGCCTTTCGGCGTTAAACCAATGGGGGGCAACGGAATCCGAGGCGATCGACTTCGAGTTCGCCAGCATCTCCCGCGTCGCCGCCGAGGCGAACGAGGGGGCCGGGCGGTTCGCGGCTGGTGCGGGCCGGCACGGCGCGCCCACGGGCTGACCGGCGTCCTACGGCGCCAGCCGCACCCTGCCGGGCGGCGTGGGTGGCGTGTCACCGCTGGGCGGGCCCGCTGGCGCGGGAGCCACCGTCGGTCCCTGCTGGGGTCCCGGTTGCGGCTCCTGCGCCGGTGCCGGTGCTTGTTGCCGCGGAGACGGTGTAGCTACCGGCGGGGGCGGTGCCAGGATCTGGGCCGTCGGGCCGGGCGATGGGGGAAGTTGCGGCGGGTCCGGCTGCGGGGTTTCCCCCGCGGGAAACGGTCCGGCCCATGTGAGTGATGCCAGCCGAACGCTGACCGTGTGCACCGTCGGTTCGCTCGGGCCGGGCACGCGATTGGCCACGCCCTGCAGCGAAGCGATCTTCGGCTGATTGTTCGGGCAATAGGCCTCGACCGACGCGGAGATGAACCGGGCGATGGTGCGGGCGACGCGGTCGGCGGGGTATTGGCCGCCGCCCGGATTGGCTTTGAAGGCACGTTCCCTCAGGTCGTCGACCACGCCGTCGACCGGCATCCCGCCGTCGAGTTGGTGACAGATCCGGTGGGCCGTGCCGATGAGGCTGGGAATGTTGTCCAGCGCAGGGATTCCTTTTTGGTCGAGCAGCGATACGAATTGGTCGTCGGTCGGGTCGGCCGCCGCCGAGTCGTGGGGCAGCATCGCGACGCCGGTCAGCACCACGATCGCCGTGACCAGTGCGCCGGCGCGGTTGGTGGTGCGGGTGAGCATGGCTGGATTCCGTTCTGCCGGGATCATCATATGCCGCAACCGAAACGCCCGCTTCGCAACTGAATGCCCGTGCCGGGGAACGACTGTGGTCAGCCGCCCTTGGTGATCTTGTTGCCCGAACCCAGGTTGTCGACCTTGGGCTCACCGTCCTTGTAGGTGACGGTGTTGTTGAAGCCCACCACGCTGATCCGGGTGTCGACCTTGTCCAAGGTGATCTTGTTGCTCGCCCCGCCGATGGTCACCGTCGCGCAGCTGCCGGTGACGGTGAGGGTGTTGTCCGAACCGCCCACGTTCAGCGACTTGCCACTGGCGCAGTCGAGCGTCGCGGTGGTGCCCATCGATCCGTAGTTGAGCGTGTTGCCGATCTCGACCGACGCGGTGGTGCTGGCGCCGCTCGATCCCGTCGTGGGCGCCGCCGCGCTCGTCGTCGTCGCGCTGCTCTTCGTTGTCGTGGTGGAACCCGAGGGCGGGTTGGCCGTCGAACTGCAGCCGGCAATCAACATCGCCGCGACGGCCGGCGCCACGGCGCACGCGGTCAGCCGCCAGGGGCGGTCAAAGACGTGGGCAGACAATGTTCCTCGATTCCCCTCGGTTGGATGCGGTGTCGGGCTCAGCCGGGCACCTGCTGGAGCCGGTTGGTCATGCCCAGTTCGCGCCCGCGATCCCAAAGGACCGGCGCGCCGTTGTGGTAGAAGACCGTCTGGTTGTAGCCGTAGACGGTGATGTCGTGCGATACCGAATCGGCGACGACCGTGTTGGACGAGCCCATCACCGTCACCGCGTAGCAGTTGCCGAGCGCGGTGATGTTGTTGAAGGAGCCGTTGACCAACAGGGTGGCGTCGTTGCAATCCAGCGTCTGCTCGATGCCCTGCCCGGTGATGTGGGTGTCGCCGTTCTTGGCCTGCGCTACGGGGCTTGGGCTCGCGGCGACGGTGATGACACAGGTAGCCAGCGACCCGGCGACGGTAGTCCAGTTCACTGCGGCCCCCTCCGTGACGGTGGATCTGCTTGATGAGATTACGTCCATCCGGCCATGGCTGAAATAGTTTCGCCCCCGGCGTCAACTAGAGTCATTAGTTAATCACCCGGATCATCGCTAGCGAAGGGCCCGCCATGGCAGCTCAGCCGGAAACGCCGGCGGCCGGGCGCCCGCGCACGGCGAGGACGGGATCGCGCCCGGCCAAGCTGAGCCGCGACGGCATCATCGATGGCGCGCTCACCTTCTTGGACCGTGAGGGCTGGGACGCCCTGACCATCAACGCGCTGGCGACGCAGCTCGGCACCAAGGGGCCGTCGCTGTACAACCACGTGGACAGCCTGGAGGACCTGCGCCGCGCGGTGCGGATCCGCGTCATCGACGACATCATCACGATGCTGAACCGGGTCGGCGAGGGCCGCGCCCGCGACGACGCGGTGCTGGTGATGGCGGGCGCCTACCGCAGCTACGCCCATCACCACCCGGGCCGGTACTCGGCGTTCACCCGGATGCCGCTGGGCGGCGACGACCCCGAATACACGGCGGCGACCCGCGGCGCGGCCGCGCCGGTGATCGCGGTGCTGTCCTCCTACGGCCTCGACGGCGACGAGGCCTTCTACGCCGCGCTGGAGTTCTGGTCGGCGCTGCACGGCTTCGTGTTGCTGGAGATGACCGGCGTGATGGACGACATCGACACCGACGCGCTGTTCTCCGACATGGTGTTGCGGCTGGCAGCGGGCCTGGAGCGGCGCGTCGCCCGCGACGGCGCGATAGGTTAACCGCCGCTTTGACCTGCGAGACGGGCGGCGGGTATTGTGGAGGCTCGTGCCTGGCGGCTTACGGCGCCTAACCGTAAGGAAGTGGATGCCGGGCGAATTCGCATGTCCACGATGCATCGGATCTTCTTTCGGTGCGCGGCGCGTGCGACACACCCGGCCGCGGGGTAGTGCGGACGGGCATAACTGCAGTACGAAGACTTGAGAACAGCTAAAAAGACGCCCGACACGAACACAGAAAGCCTCCTAGATGCCAACGATTCAGCAGCTGGTCCGCAAGGGTCGCCGCGACAAGATCGCCAAGGTCAAGACCGCGGCCCTCAAGGGCAGCCCGCAGCGCCGTGGCGTGTGCACCCGCGTGTACACCACCACCCCGAAGAAGCCGAACTCGGCACTTCGGAAGGTCGCGCGCGTGAAGCTGACGAGTCAGGTCGAGGTCACCGCCTACATCCCGGGCGAGGGCCACAACCTGCAGGAGCACTCGATGGTGCTGGTGCGTGGTGGCCGAGTGAAGGACCTGCCCGGCGTGCGGTACAAGATCATCCGCGGTTCGCTCGACACCCAGGGTGTCAAGAACCGCAAGCAGGCTCGCAGCCGTTACGGCGCCAAGAAGGAGAAGAGCTGATGCCGCGCAAGGGGCCCGCGCCTAAGCGTCCATTGGTCAACGACCCGGTCTACGGGTCGCAGCTGGTCACCCAGCTGGTGAACAAAGTCCTGCTGGATGGGAAGAAATCGCTGGCCGAGCGCATTGTTTATGGTGCGCTCGAGAATGCCCGGGAGAAGACCGGTACCGACCCCGTGATCACCCTCAAGCGTGCTCTCGACAACGTCAAGCCCGCGCTCGAGGTGCGGAGTCGCCGCGTGGGTGGTGCGACGTATCAGGTTCCGGTCGAGGTGCGACCGGACCGCTCGGTGACCCTGGCCTTGCGCTGGCTGGTCAGCTTCTCCAAGCAGCGTCGCGAGAAGACCATGGTCGAGCGGCTGGCGAACGAGATCCTGGACGCCAGCAACGGCCTGGGTGCCGCCGTCAAGCGGCGTGAGGACACCCACAAGATGGCCGAGGCCAACCGCGCCTTCGCGCACTATCGCTGGTGACAGCCGCCCGCGATGATGCGGGAGGCCAGAAAGACAGCATCCAAGCAATCGAAAGAGTGGGAAGACTTCTGTGGCACAGAAGGACGTGCTGACCGACCTGACCAAGGTCCGCAACATCGGCATCATGGCGCACATCGACGCCGGCAAGACGACGACGACCGAGCGCATCCTCTACTACACCGGTATCAGCTACAAGATCGGTGAGGTGCACGACGGCGCCGCCACCATGGACTGGATGGAGCAGGAGCAGGAGCGGGGCATCACCATCACCTCCGCGGCCACCACCTGCTTCTGGAACGACAACCAGATCAACATCATCGACACCCCCGGCCACGTCGACTTCACCGTCGAGGTGGAGCGCAGCCTGCGCGTGCTCGATGGCGCCGTCGCCGTCTTTGACGGCAAGGAGGGCGTCGAGCCGCAGTCCGAGCAGGTGTGGCGGCAGGCCGACAAGTACGACGTCCCGCGGATCTGCTTCGTCAACAAGATGGACAAGATCGGCGCCGACTTCTACTTCTCGGTGAAGACCATGGAGGACCGGCTGGGTGCCAACGTCATCCCGATCCAGCTGCCCGTCGGCTCCGAGGGTGACTTCGAGGGCGTCGTCGACCTGGTCGAGATGAAGGCGAAGGTCTGGAGCGCCGAGGCGAAGCTCGGCGAGAAGTACGACGTGGTCGACATCCCGGCCGACCTGGCCGAGAAGGCCGACGAGTACCGCACCAAGCTGCTCGAGGCCGTCGCCGAGACGGACGAGGCGCTGCTGGAGAAGTACCTGGGCGGCGAGGAACTCACCGTCGAGGAGATCAAGGGCGCCATCCGCAAGCTGACCATCAGCTCGGAGGCCTACCCGGTGCTGTGCGGCAGCGCGTTCAAGAACAAGGGCGTGCAGCCGATGCTGGACGCGGTCATCGACTACCTGCCCTCGCCGCTGGACGTGCCCCCGGCCGTCGGCCACGCGCCGGGCAAGGAGGACGTCGAGGTCGTCCGCAAGCCGTCGACCGACGAGCCGTTCTCCGCGCTGGCCTTCAAGGTCGCCACCCACCCGTTCTTCGGCAAGCTGACCTACGTCCGGGTGTACTCGGGCAAGGTCGACTCCGGCAGCCAGGTCATCAACTCCACCAAGGGCAAGAAGGAGCGGCTGGGCAAGCTGTTCCAGATGCACTCCAACAAGGAGAACCCGGTGGAGACCGCCTCGGCCGGCCACATCTACGCGGTGATCGGTCTGAAGGACACCACCACCGGTGACACCCTGAGCGACCCGAACGACCAGGTCGTGCTGGAGTCGATGACCTTCCCCGACCCGGTCATCGAGGTGGCCATCGAGCCGAAGACCAAGAGCGACCAGGAGAAGCTGAGCCTCTCGATCCAGAAGCTCGCCGAAGAGGACCCGACGTTCAAGGTGCACTTGGACCAGGAGACCGGCCAGACCGTGATCGGCGGCATGGGCGAACTCCACCTGGACATCCTGGTGGACCGCATGCGCCGCGAGTTCAAGGTCGAGGCCAACGTCGGCAAGCCGCAGGTGGCCTACAAGGAGACCATCAAGCGGGCCGCGAACAACGTCGAGTTCACCCACAAGAAGCAGACGGGTGGCTCGGGCCAGTTCGCGAAGGTGATCATCAACCTCGAGCCGTTCACCGGCGAGGACGGTGCCACCTACGAGTTCGAGAACAAGGTCACCGGTGGCCGCATCCCGCGGGAGTACATCCCGTCGGTGGACGCCGGCGCGCAGGACGCGATGCAGTACGGCGTGCTGGCCGGCTACCCGCTGGTGAACCTGAAGGTCACCCTGCTCGATGGCGCCTTCCACGAGGTGGACTCCTCGGAGATGGCGTTCAAGATCGCCGGTTCGCAGGTCCTGAAAAAGGCTGCCGCGCAAGCACAACCGGTGATTCTCGAACCGATCATGGCCGTCGAGGTCACCACGCCCGAGGATTACATGGGCGATGTGATCGGCGACCTGAACTCCCGCCGTGGCCAGATTCAGGCCATGGAGGAGCGGAGCGGTGCACGCGTCGTCAAGGCGCACGTGCCGCTGTCGGAGATGTTCGGCTACGTCGGCGACCTGAGGTCCAAGACCCAAGGCCGGGCGAACTACTCCATGGTGTTCGACTCGTACGCCGAAGTGCCGGCCAACGTGTCGAAGGAGATCATCGCGAAGGCGACGGGTCAGTAAGAATCCCCTCGGAGTAATCTTGCCGGGTCATTGCAAAGCCTTGGGCGCGGCACAACTGAAAACACCAACACTGCTTTAACAAGCACCAACAGTCCAGGAGGACAACGAAGTGGCGAAGGCGAAGTTCGAGCGGACGAAGCCGCACGTCAACATTGGGACCATCGGTCACGTTGACCACGGCAAGACGACGCTGACCGCGGCTATCACCAAGGTTCTGCACGACAAGTTCCCGGACCTGAACGAGTCCCGCGCGTTCGACCAGATCGACAACGCGCCCGAGGAGCGTCAGCGCGGTATCACCATCAACATCTCCCACGTGGAGTACCAGACCGACAAGCGTCACTACGCGCACGTCGACGCCCCGGGTCACGCCGACTACATCAAGAACATGATCACCGGTGCCGCCCAGATGGACGGCGCGATCCTGGTGGTCGCGGCCACCGACGGCCCGATGCCGCAGACTCGCGAGCACGTGCTGCTGGCGCGTCAGGTCGGCGTGCCCTACATCCTGGTCGCGCTGAACAAGGCGGACATGGTCGACGACGAGGAGCTCTTGGAGCTCGTCGAGATGGAGGTCCGCGAGCTGCTGGCCGCCCAGGAGTTCGACGAGGACGCCCCCGTCGTTCGAGTCTCGGCGCTCAAGGCGCTCGAGGGCGACGCCACCTGGGTCAAGTCCGTCGAGGAACTGATGGAGGCCGTCGACGAGTCGATCCCGGACCCGGTCCGCGAGACCGACAAGCCGTTCCTGATGCCGGTCGAGGACGTCTTCACGATCACCGGTCGTGGCACCGTGGTCACCGGTCGTGTCGAGCGCGGCGTGATCAACGTGAACGAGGAAGTCGAGATCGTCGGCATCAAACCGGCCAGCACCAAGACGACGGTCACCGGTGTGGAGATGTTCCGCAAGCTGCTGGACCAGGGCCAGGCCGGCGACAACGTCGGGTTGCTGCTGCGTGGTATCAAGCGCGAGGACGTCGAGCGTGGCCAGGTCGTGGTTAAGCCCGGCACCACCACGCCGCACACCGAGTTCGAGGGCAGCGTCTACATCCTGTCCAAGGACGAGGGCGGCCGGCACACGCCGTTCTTCAACAACTACCGCCCGCAGTTCTACTTCCGCACCACGGACGTGACCGGTGTGGTGACGCTGCCGGAGGGCACCGAAATGGTGATGCCCGGTGACAACACCAACATCTCGGTCAAGCTGATCCAGCCCGTGGCCATGGACGAAGGCCTGCGGTTCGCGATCCGCGAGGGTGGCCGCACCGTCGGCGCCGGCCGGGTCGTCAAGATCATCAAGTAGTCCAGCTAGCCATAGAGCCCGGACTGCCGTTATCGGCAATCCGGGCTTTATGCGTTTTACCGGGTCCGACCGGGACGGCTCAGCTAGGATTCCCCGATAAGGGAGTCGGGGGAGCTGACCGGGAGGTTCCGATGTCCTTCGTATTCGCGACGCCCGAGTATGTGGCCGCCGCCGCGTCCGATCTGGCCAGGATCGGGTGGACGATCACGTCGGCGAACTCGATGGCGGCGGGCGCGACGTCGACCGTCCTCGCCCCGGGCGCGGACGAGGTGTCGGCCAGCATCGCGACGCTGTTCGACGCCCACTCGCAGGTGTACCAGGCGCTGAGCGCGCAGGCCGCGGTGTTTCACAACCAGTTCGTCGAGCTGATGAACGGCGGCGCGGCGCACTACCTGGCCACCGAGGCCGCCAACGCGTCGCCGCTGCAGTCCGCCGCGGCGCCCGCGTCGATGGCTGCGCAGCTGCCGGCGGCGACGGCCGCGGGCGGTTCGGCGCCCGGCGTTCCGGCCGCGCCCCTGATGTCGGCGGTCGCGCCGGCTTCCGCGATCGCGGGCGTGCAGGCCCCGGCCGCCCCCGCGGCCACCGCGGGGCCGGCGGCGCTGGCCCCGGCCACCACGGCCACGCCGGTGCGGATGGTCGCGCCCGCCTACACCCCGGCCACCGCGCAGCCCGCGGTGCCGGCGCCGTCCACGGTCAGCCCGCTCGCGACGACACCGGCGCAGGTGGAGACGCCGCAGGCCGCCGCGGCCCCGGCGATGCCGGTATCGACCGGCGGCACGCCGGTGAAGGTGGTGTCCGCCCATTCGGCCCCCACCTCGGCGCCGGCCGGATCGTCGGCGCGTCCGGCGCCGGCCGTGATACCCAAGGTGGACTAGCGCGCCGCCGGTTTGCGTGTATGGCGCGCGCGGCGACCCCGCGAGAGCTAACCTGACACGAAAATTCCCAGCAAGGGTAAGGAGACTCTCGTGTTGGCGCGCTACCTGAAGGCACAGTTGGTGGTTTTGCTGTGCGGTGGCCTGGTCGGGCCGATTTTCTTGGTGGTCTACTTCACCCTCGGGTTCGGCAGCCTGCTGCAGTGGATGTTCTATGCCGGTCTGTTCATCACCGTGGCCGACGTGCTGGTCGCGCTCGCGTTGGCCAACTACGGCGCCAAGTCGTCGGCCAAGAACGCGGTGCTCGAGCAGAGCGGCGTGCTCGCGCTGGCCCAGATCACCGGGGTCACCGAGACGGGGACCTGGATCAACAACCAGCAGGTGGTGAAGGTGCACCTGCACATCTCCGGCCCCGGTTTCCTGCCGTTCGACAGCGAGGACCGGGTGATCGCCAGCGTGACCCGGCTCGGCAACCTGTCCGCCCGCAAGTTGGTGGTGCTGGTCAACCCCACCACCAATGAGTACCGGATCGACTGGGAGCGAAGCGCTTTGGTCAACGGCCTGGTGCCCGCGCAGTTCACCGTCGCCGAAGACAACAAGACCTACGACCTCAGCGGGCAGGCCGGGCCGCTGATGGAGATCCTGCAGATCCTCAAGGCCAACAACGTTCCGCTCAACCGGATGGTCGACATCCGGTCTAACCCGGTGCTGCGCCAGCAGATCCAGGCCGTGGTGCGCCGCGCGGCCGAACAGCAGGCGCCCGCCCCGCAACCGGCCGCCGCCGGCGGACCGGCGCCGGTGGTCACGCCCCCGCAGCCGTCGGTCGCCCAGCGGCTGCAGGAGCTCGAGACGCTGCGCGCCAGTGGCGCGCTGACCGACCAGGAGTACGCCAGCCGGCGGGCCCAGATCATCTCCGAAATCTGACCGCCGGGCGAGTTAGAACAGGTTTCAGTTTCGCTGCTAGCCTGACTGCGTGGCTGGATCACTGCAGGGACGCGTCGCGTTCATCACCGGCGCCGCCCGCGCCCAGGGCCGTTCGCACGCCGTGCGGCTGGCCGCCGAGGGCGCCGACATCATCGCGCTCGACATCTGCGCGCCGGCGTCGAAGAGCCTGACCTACACGCCGGCCACGCCGGAGGATCTCGCCGAGACGGTCCGGCTGGTGGAGGCGCAGGGCCGCAAGGTGCTGGCCCGCGAAGCGGACGTCCGCGACGACGCCGCGCTGCGCCAACTCGTGGCCGACGGCGTCGAACAATTCGGCCGGCTCGACATCGTGGTGGCCAACGCCGGCGTCTTGAGCTGGGGCCGGGTGTGGGAGCTCACCGACGAGCAGTGGGACACCGTGATCGGGGTGAACCTCACCGGCACCTGGCGCACGCTGCGCGCCACCGTGCCCGCGATGATCGAAGCCGGCAACGGCGGCTCGATCGTGGTGGTGAGCTCGTCGGCGGGCCTGAAGGCCACCCCCGGCAACGGACACTATTCGGCCAGCAAGCACGGGCTCACCGCGCTGACCAACACCCTGGCCATCGAGCTCGGCGAATACAACATCCGGGTCAACTCCATCCACCCCTACTCCGTCGACACCCCGATGATCGAGCCGGAGGCGATGATGGAGATATTCGCCCGCCACCCCGGCTTCGTGCACAGCTTTCCCCCAATGCCGTTGCAGCCCAACGGCTTCATGTCTCCGGACGAGGTGGCCGACGTCGTGGCGTGGCTGGCCGGCGACGGGTCGGGCACGGTGACCGGCACCCAGATCCCGGTGGACAAGGGCGCGTTGAAGTACTGATCGGTCATCGTGGTATGAACTGCACGTGACCGCTAGCAAAGGAATCTTGATCGTCGGCGGGGGGCTGGCCGCCGCCCGGACCGCCGAGCAGCTGCGCCGATCGGGGTTCGAAGGCCGCGTCACGATCGTCAGCGACGAGGTGCACGTGCCCTACGATCGCCCGCCGCTGTCGAAAGAGGTGCTGCGCAAAGAGGTCGACGACGTGGCCCTCAAACCGCGGGAGTGGTACGACGAGAACGACATCACCCTGCGCCTGGGCGCGGCGGCCACCGGCCTGGACACCGCGGCGCGGACGGTGACGCTGGCCGACGGCTCGGCGATCGGCTACGACGAACTCGTCATCGCCACCGGCTTGGTGCCGCGGCGCATCCCGGCGCTGCCGGACCTCGACGGCATCCGGGTGTTGCGCTCGTTCGACGAATCGATGGCGCTGCGTGAGCACGCGTCCGCCGCGCAGCGCGCCGTCATCGTCGGCGCCGGATTCATCGGCTGCGAGGTGGCGGCCAGCCTGCGCAGCCTCGGGGTGAACGTCGTGTTGGTCGAGCCGCAGCCGACGCCCCTGGCGTCGGTGCTCGGCGAGCGAATCGGCGAGCTGGTGGCGCGCCTGCACCGCGAGGAGGGGGTGGACGTCCGCCTCGGTGTCGGGGTGGCCGAGGTGCGCGGCGACGGGCGGGTGGACACCGTCGTGCTGAGCGACGGCACCGAGCTGGCGGCCGACCTGGTGGTCATCGGCATCGGGTCGCACCCGGCGACCGGCTGGCTCGAGGGCAGCGGCGTCGAGATCGACAACGGCGTGCTCTGCGACGAGGCCGGACGGACCAGCGCGCCCAACGTATGGGCGCTCGGCGACGTCGCATCGTGGCGCGATGCGACGGGACACCAAGCGCGCGTGGAACATTGGAGCAACGTGGCCGACCAGACCCGCGTCGTGGTGCCCGCGATGCTGGGGCAGGAACCACCGGCGGCCGTGGTCGTGCCGTACTTCTGGAGCGACCAGTACGACGTCAAGATCCAGTGCCTCGGCGAGCCCGAGGCCACCGACACCGTCCACCTCGTCGAAGACGACGGCCGCAAGTTCCTGGCCTACTACGAGCGGGACGGGGTGCTGGTCGGTGTGGTCGGCGGCGGGATGCCCGGCAAGGTCATGAAGGCCCGCGGCAAGATCGCGGCCGGCGCGCCCATCTCCGACGTGCTGGGCTGACCCGCACGAGAGTCATTGCGCGGCGGCGTGTTTCGTCCCGCCGTTCACCCAGTGCACCGGCGGGCCGTGCGGATGGCATTCCCCCAGGATCTCCAGCTCGCCGCCCGGCCAGCGCCGCGCCCGCACCAGGAACCGGATCGGGGCGTCCGGCCCCTCGCGTGCCGGCTCCAGCGTCAGGTGCACGAACGGCGATCGCTCGTCGGCCCGCTCGCCCAGCGCGCCGACGCGGGCGCGGACCGCGTCGCGCTCCTCGCCGGACAGGTACTGCCAGGTGATCGAATGCCACAGCACCGTCAGCGCGCCCGCGGCCGGCGTCAGGCCGGCGACCGCGTCGGCGGCCGTCTGGCGCTGCAGCCGGGCCGGCACCCGCCGCGCCACCTCGATCGCGCCGCGCAGCCGCTCGAGCCGGGCGGTCTGGTCGGGCCAGACGTAGCTCAGCACGGTGAGCTCCCCGTCGGCTCCGGTCACGTCGATGGGCGCGATGTCGAAGCCGCTGCGCTCGACGATCTCCACCCCGCCGCCGGGCGGCAGCGCGCCGCGCCACGCGTCGTGGATCGTCACCGGCGAATCGTCCGGTCCCCACTGGCCGTCGGCGAATCGATAGCGGTAGTGGTCGGCGCGCAGGTTCAGCCCCGCGCTCGAGCCGATCTCGAAAAGCCGCACCGGCAAACCTGATTCACCGTTGATGCGCAACAGCGCGCCGATCAGCGCGGCGGACCGGCCGACCTCGTTGGTCTGCGGTGGTTGCCGCAACGCCGCCCGCAGCGCCTCCGAGTGTTCGGCTGCGACGCCCTCGATCTCGGGCCACGCCGCTACGGCGTCCCAGCTGCCGCCGGTGCTGGGATACCACCTTCGTAATTGCCGGGCGCGGCCGTCGAGCACCAACCGGTGCAGCCCGCCGAGCAGCCGCAGCGGCACGGCGAGGCGCGAGGGGGCGTCCTCGTGCCCGGACAGGATCGCGGCGAAGACGCCGCCGGCCTCGACGTCGGCGGCCACCAGCTCGAAAAGTTCGCCGTACATCGGCGAGCCCGAGCCGGCGCAGAACCGGCCCTGCGCCCGCAGGGTGTGCAGCAGGTGATCCGCGGTCACCGATCCAGCCCGTCCAGCCCGGCGCCGACCACGTCGAAGGCGTTGCCCAGCGCGATGGGCAACGGGACCGACTCGTCGCCGAGCCAGTGCTCGTAGGCCGACAGCGCCACCCCGAGCATGGTCCAGGCGGCGGTCTGGGGCACCAGGTCGGTGGTCTTGCGGTCCAGGCGGCGGGCCACGAAACCGGCGATCACCTCGCGCCAGCCGGCGTACATGGTCATCGAATACGCCTGCAGTTCGGCGGTTTGCAGGATGACCCGCATCCGCTGGCGGTGCCGCGCGGTCTCCGACTCGTCAAAGGTGTTGAACGCCAACAGCGCATCGCGCAGCGCCTGGCCCAGCGGCACCCGCGGGTCGACGGCGTCCAGCAGGTCGCGCAGGTGCGCGAGGTGGGTGTCGAAGTCGCCCCACGGGATGGCGTTCTTGGACGCGTAGTAGCGGAACAGCGTGCGCCGCGAGATGCCGGCGGCCTGGGCGACGTCGTCGACGCTGACGTCGGCGAAACCGCGCGCGCCGAACAGCTCGATCGCGACGTCGGTGATGTGGTGCGGCGTGGTCGAGCGGCGACGGCCCACCCGCGGCTGCGGCACCATGAGACCCGCCCTTCCATTTCGGCACTCGATGCCATATTCTGACGAAGCTTGTGACTCGAACCCCATCGTTGTCAAGAACCGACGAAAGGCAATGACCCATGGACCACGAAACCGAGACCGAGACCCAGCTCGTCGCCGAGACCCTGGTTGAAGAGGTGTCCATCGACGGCATGTGCGGGGTCTACTGAACCGCGTGTTCGACCCCGGCCGCGGCTGGCGGTTGCACCCGCAGGTGGCGGTTCGACCCGAACCATTCGGGGCGTTGCTCTACCACTTCGGCACCCGCAAGCTGTCCTTTCTGAAGAACCGCACCATCCTCACCGTGGTGCGGTCGCTCGCCGATCATCCCGACGTCCACTCGGCCTGCCGCGCGGCGGGTGTGGACGACTCGGACGAGGCCCCCTACTTGCACGCGCTGGGCGTGTTGGCCGATTCGAAGATGCTGGTCCCCCAGGAGGTCCCATGACAGCCACCGTCCCGCGGCTCATCGAGCAGTTCGAGAGCGGGCTCGACGCGCCCATCTGCCTGACTTGGGAGCTCACGTACGCGTGCAACCTGGCGTGCGTGCACTGCCTTTCGTCGTCGGGCAAACGGGATCCGCGGGAGCTGTCCACCCGGCAATGCATGGACATCATCGACGAGCTGGAACGCATGCAGGTGTTCTACGTCAACATCGGCGGCGGCGAGCCCACCGTGCGCCCCGACTTCTGGGAGCTGGTCGACTACGCGACCGCGCACCACGTCGGGGTGAAGTTCTCCACCAACGGGGTCCGCATCACCGAAGAGGTCGCCGCCCGGTTGGCCGCCAGCGACTACGTCGACGTCCAGATCTCGCTGGACGGCGCCACCGCGGAGGTCAACGATGCGGTGCGCGGCCCCGGATCGTTCGCCATGGCGGTGCGCGCGCTGGAGAACCTTGCCAATGCGGGCTTTGCGGACGCGAAGATCTCCGTCGTGGTCACCCGCCACAACGTCGACCAGCTCGACGAATTCGCCGCGCTGGCAAGCCGTTACGGCGCCACCCTGCGGATCACCCGGCTGCGTCCGTCGGGGCGCGGCGCGGACGTCTGGGACGACCTGCACCCCACCGCCGCCCAGCAGGTCCAGCTCTACGACTGGCTGGTGGCCAAGGGGGAACGGGTGCTCACCGGCGACTCCTTCTTCCACCTGGCGCCGCTCGGCTCCTCCGGCGCGCTGGCCGGTTTGAACATGTGCGGCGCGGGCCGGGTGGTCTGCCTGATCGACCCCGTGGGGGACGTGTACGCGTGCCCATTCGCCATTCACGACCGCTTCCTGGCCGGAAATGTGTTGTCCGACGGGGGATTCGACAACGTCTGGAAGAATGCGCCGCTGTTCCGCGAGCTGCGCGAACCGCAGTCCGCGGGGGCGTGCGGCAGCTGCGGCCACTACGACGCCTGCCGGGGCGGCTGCATGGCGGCGAAGTTCTTCACCGGCTTGCCGATGGACGGGCCGGATCCCGAGTGCGTGCAGGGGCACAGCGCCCCGGCGCTGGCCCGCCGGCGGGAGACGCCGCGGCCCCGGGCCGACCACTCCCGCGGACAACGGGTTCGCCAGCCGGTGCCCCTGACACTGTCCGTGCGGCCACCCGACGCGCCCCCGGCGCGCCTGTGCAACGAAAGCCCCGTATAGCTCATGGCCGGCCAATGGTTTGAAACCGTCGCCATCGCCCAGCAGCGCGCGAAGCGGCGGCTGCCGAAATCCGTCTACTCGGCGCTGCTCGCCGGCAGCGAAAAGGGCGTCACCGTCTCCGACAACGTCGCGGCGTTCGGTGAACTCGGATTCGCCCCCCACGTCGTCGGCGCGCAGGAGAAGCGCGACCTCTCGACTACCGTTCTGGGACAAGATATTTCGATGCCGGTGCTGATTTCGCCGACCGGCGTCCAGGCAGTCGATCCGGACGGCGAGGTCGCCGTCGCGCGGGCCGCGGCGGCACGGGGAACGGCGATGGGCCTGTCCTCTTTCGCCAGCAAACCGATCGAGGAGGTCGTCGCCGCCAACCCCAAGATCTTCTTCCAGGTGTACTGGCTGGGCGGGCGCGACGCGATCGCCGAGCGGGTGGAACGGGCGCGCCAGGCCGGCGCGGTGGGTCTGATCGTCACCACCGACTGGTCGTTCTCGCACGGGCGCGACTGGGGCAGCCCCCAGATTCCCGAAGCGATGAACCTGCGGACGGTCCTGCGGCAGTCTCCGGAAGCGGTCTTCAAGCCCCGCTGGCTGTGGAAGTACGGCAAGACGCTACGCCCGCCGGATTTGCGGGTGCCCAACCAGGGGCGCCGCGGCGAGCCCGGCCCACCCTTTTTCGCCGCCTACGGCGAGTGGATGGGTACGCCGCCCCCGACGTGGGAAGACATCGCCTGGCTGCGTGAACTGTGGGGCGGGCCGTTCATGCTCAAGGGCGTGATGCGCGTGGACGACGCGAAAAGGGCTGTGGACGCCGGGGTTTCGGCGATCTCGGTGTCCAACCACGGGGGCAACAACCTGGACGGCACGCCGGCGTCGATTCGCGCCCTGCCCGCGGTGGCCGCCGCGGTCGGCGATCAGGTCGAGGTGCTGCTCGACGGCGGCATCCGCCGGGGAAGCGATGTGGTCAAGGCCGTGGCGCTGGGGGCACGCGCGGTGATGATCGGGCGCGCGTACCTGTGGGGCCTGGCCGCCGCCGGGCAGGCGGGCGTGGAGAACGTGCTCGACATCCTGCGCGGGGGCATCGACTCGGCGCTGATGGGCCTGGGCCACGCGAGCGTGCACGAGCTCGGTCCGGACGACATCCTGGTGCCCCCCGGCTTCACCCGGGCGCTGGGTGTGCCGTCCGCCTGAGCAGCCGATAGTCGTCCGGGAGACGGGGTCGTCGGCGATGATTGACGGCCACGCAAACGGTGGTACTGGCGAGGTGCCCGTGACGAACGAGCACAAAGATCGAACGCCCGATGAACCAGCCAGAAAAAAATCGTTTTCACCAGACAACAATTGGTGCACGCCAGGTGAATTCGTCCTACCATCACCGAGTGCCCGTACTCGGCGAATTAGCGGTGGCTACGTCAAGCCAGCTAGCGGGCACCTCGCCGTCGCTGCTCATCCCGCTCGGGTCGACCGAGCAGCACGGTCCGCACCTGCCGCTGGACACCGACACGCGGATCGCAACCGCGGTCGCCCGCGGGGCGCGGGCCGGCCTCGACCGCGAGTGGCTGGTGGCACCCGCCATCGCCTACGGGGCCAGCGGCGAACACCAAAGCTTTGCCGGCACGATCTCCATCGGCACGGAGGCCCTGACGACGTTGCTGGTGGAATACGGCCGGTCGGCGGCGGGCTGGGCCCGGCGCCTCGTCTTCGTCAACGGCCACGGCGGCAACACCGCCGCGCTGGCGGCCGCGGTGACCGGGCTGCGGGCCGAGGGACGCGACGCCGCCTGGTGCCCATGCCTGTCGGGCGGCGGTGATGCCCACGCCGGGCACACCGAAACCTCGCTGTTGCTGCACATCTCGCCGGGCGACGTGCTGACCGACCGGTGGCTCGCCGGAAACCCGGCGCCGCTGCCCGAATTGCTCCCGTCGCTGCGCCGCGGGGGAGTCGCGGCCGTCAGCCCCGTGGGCGTCCTGGGAGACCCGACCACCGCGACCGCCGCCGAGGGTGAGCGCATCCTCGCCGAGATGGTCGAGGGCTGTGTCCGTCGGGTGGACCGGTGGTCACCCGGGCGCGACGGGATGCTGACATGAGCCATCCCCGGCTGCCCGACGGGTTCGCCGTCCAGGTCGATCGCCGCGTGCGGGTGCTCGGCGACGGCTCGGCGCTGCTCGGGGGGTCGCCGACCCGGCTGCTCAAGCTGGCGCCGGCCGCCCAGGACATGCTGTGCGACGGCCGGCTGAAGGTCCGCGACGACGTCAGCGCGCAGCTGGCCCGCACCTTGCTGGACGCCACGGTGGCGCATCCGCGGCCCGCGGGCGGGCCCTCGCACCGCGACGTGACCGTCGTAATCCCCGTGCGGGACAACCTTTCTGGCGTGCGGCGCCTGGTCAGCTCGCTGCGCGGCTTGCGGGTCATCGTGGTCGACGACGGATCCTTCCCGCCGATCGAACCGGAGGACTTCGTCGGCG
The DNA here is from genome assembly GCF_001666915.1 of Mycobacterium sp. E3339. Taxonomy (NCBI): domain Bacteria; kingdom Bacillati; phylum Actinomycetota; class Actinomycetes; order Mycobacteriales; family Mycobacteriaceae; genus Mycobacterium; species Mycobacterium sp. E3339. Next base: position 20,490 of record NZ_LZIZ01000185.1, read on the forward strand.
CGCACTGCGACGTCGAGGTGCTGCGGCACTCGCGCAGCAGGGGACCGGCCGCCGCCCGCAACACGGGACTGGCCGCGTGCGGCACCGACTATGTCGCCTTCCTCGACTCCGATGTCGCGCCGCGACGCGGGTGGCTGGAGGCGCTGCTGGGCCACTTCTGCGACCCGACGGTCGCGCTGGCCGCGCCGCGCATCGTGGGTTTGTCGCACAGTGAGAACGTCGTCGCGCGCTACGAGGCGGTGCACTCGTCGCTCGACCTCGGCGAGCGCGAAGCGCCCGTGCTACCCCACAGCACGGTCTCCTACGTGCCCAGCGCGGCGATCATCTGCCGCTGCTCGGCGCTGCGCGCGGTCGGCGGCTTCGACGAGACCCTGCAATCGGGCGAGGACGTCGACCTGTGTTGGCGGCTCATCGAAGCCGGCGCCCGGCTGCGTTACGAGCCCGTCGCGCTGGTCGCCCACGACCACCGCACCGAACTGCGGGATTGGCTCGCGCGCAAGGCTTTCTATGGCGGCTCGGCGGCCCCGCTGTCGGTCCGCCACCCCGACAAGACCGCGCCGGTGGTGATCTCCGGCTGGGCGCTGATGACCTGGATCCTGGTGGCGTTCGGGACCAGCCTGTCCCAGCTGGCGTCCGTCGCCATCGCCCTGCTGACCGGTCGCCGAATCGCCAGGGCGATGCGCGGCGCCGAGACCTCGATCACCGACGTGGTGGTGATCGCCACCCGCGGCCTGTGGTCGGCGGCGCTGCAGCTGGCGTCGGCGCTGTGCCGGCATTACTGGCCGCTGGCGCTGGTCGCCGCCACGCTGTCGCGACATTTCCGCCGTGTCGTGCTGGTCGCGGCCGTCATGGACGGCGTGGTCGACTGGCTGCGCCGTCGGGACGCCATGGGTGACGATGCCGAGCCGATCGGGCTGCTGACCTACCTGTTGCTCAAGCGCGTCGACGACCTGGCGTACGGCCTCGGGTTGTGGTGGGGTGTGCTGCGGGAGCGCAACCTGCGCGCGCTCAAGCCGCAGATTCGCAGCTAGCCGCCACCTTGACCCCCGCCGCCCCGCACAGCGACGTGCTGATCGTCGGTGCCGGCAGCGCTGGATCGGTTGTTGCCGAACGCCTTTCCAGCGACCCCGGTTGCGCGGTGACCGTCATCGAGGCCGGGCCCGCCCTCGATGACCCGCAATTGCTCGCGCAAACCGGCAACGGGCTGCAGCTGCCGATAGGCGTGGGCAGCCCCTTGGTGCGGCGCTATGAGACCAGCCTGACCGACCGGCCCACCCGGCGGCACCCGATCGTGCGCGGGGCGACGCTCGGCGGGTCGGGCGCGGTCAACGGCGGCTACTTCTGCCGGGGATTGCAGCGCGACTTCGATCGGCTGTCGCTGCCCGGCTGGTCGTGGCCCGAGGTCCTCGACAGCTTCCGCGCCATCGAGACCGACCTGGACTTCAGCGGCCCCGCCCACGGTGCCGACGGCCCGATCAAGGTGCGCCGTACCCACGAAATGGCCGGCACCACCGAGCGTTTCATCGACGCCGCGCGGCGCGCGGGGTTCGACTGGATCGATGACCTCAACGACGTTGGGCCCGGGCCGGTTTCGGGGCTGGGCGCGGTGCCGCTCAACATCGTCGACGGCGTGCGCACCGGATCCGGCGCCGGCTACCTGCTGCCGGCCCTGGGCCGACGGAACCTGACGCTGCACGCGCGGACCAGCGCGGTGGGCCTGCGGTTCGCCGGCACCACCGCGGTGGGTGTCGACGCGATCGGCCCGCACGGGCGCATGACCATGACCGCCGACCGGATCGTCCTGTGCGCCGGGGCCATTCAAACGGCGCAGCTGCTCATGCTCTCCGGCGTCGGCGTCGAGGACGGGTTGCGGGCGGTCGGCATCGGAGTGCGGGCGCCCCTTCCGGTGGGCGCGTCGTTCAGCGATCACCCCGAGTGGGTGTTGCCCACCGACTGGGCGGTGGCTCCCGGCCGGCCGGTGCTCGAGGTCGTGCTCAGCACCGCCGACGATCTCGAGATCAGGCCCTACACGGGCGGATTCGTCGCGATGACCGGCGACGGCACGGCCGGGCACACCGACTGGCCCCACATCGGGGTGGCGTTGATGCAGCCGCGGGCCCGCGGGCGCATCACGCTGGCTTCGGCCGATCCCGCCGCGGCGCCCCGCATCGAGCATCGCTACGACAGCGAGCCCGACGACGTCGCGGCGCTACGCCGGGCAGCGGAGATGGCCCGCGAATTGGCTTCCAGCGCAACCCATGTCGGGCCCCCGTCCTGGTCCACGTCCCAACACCTCTGTGGCACGGCGCCGATGGGCCCGGAGAGCGACCCGCGGGCCGTCGTCGATCATCGCTGCCGCGTGCACGGCATCGAAAACCTGTGGGTGATCGACGGCTCGATCCTGCCCACCATCACCAGCCGCGGGCCGCACGCCACCATCGTGATGCTCGGGTACCGGGCCGCCGACTTCGTTCGGTGAATGAGGGGGGGGGCGGCCCCATGGGTGAGGCATGGGGCGCGCCCCCGAGTGGCGATTGTTCATGCGATCCACGTAGATGGCCACGACAGTGGCAGTGCGCGCGCGAGTGTGCATCGCGCCGACAATGCGTCGCAATATTCGTGGACGGCACGGCCGCCGTAAGACCTCCCTTCGTGACACCTGAAAGCGTTGGCCGGCTGGATATCACGCCCGTACCGGAGGCGAACGCTCTCGCGTCCATACCGCGGCGACCGGCCATGCCGGCCCGACCGCGCTCGTAACGGGAATCAACACCACATCCACCTCGCCGTGACAGAGATGACCTGTACCTGTCGATATATATTTCTGATACCAGAATCGGCGGGCGGTTTCAAGCACCCGCGGCCGCTTACAGCTCCTTGAAGGTGCTGCCTGACAACGGCATTGGACTCAGCGGGCGCGGCGGGCCAGCAGGCCCCGCACCGGCCGCAGCTGCCGGCCGTCGCGGCCGGGCGCCCAGATCCCGATCAGCACCGCGGCGACGGCGACGATCACGGCCATCGCGATGGTGGACGCGTGCATGGCCGCCAGGAAGGCGGTCTTGCTGAGGTCGGCCAGCTCGCGGCCCGGGGCCCCGATCCTGCTGGCCACCTCGACGGCCTTGGCCAACGAGTCGGTGGCCGGGCCGCGCACGGGCGCGGGAAAGTCCGCCAGCTTCGGGGCGAGCTCGTGCGAATACCGGCCCGCCAGAATCGAACCGGCCACCGCGATCCCCAGCGCGCCGCCCATCTCCCGGGACGTGTCGTTCACCGCGGAGGCGACGCCCTGTTTCTCGTCGGGCACCGCCCCCATGATCGCCGAGGTGGTCGGCGCCGTGCAGATCCCGATGCCGGTGGCCAATATCAATGTCGGCCAGGCGAATTGCAGATAGGAGGTGTGCAGGTTCAGCAGGCACATGCACGCGAACCCGACCGCCATCAGCAGGGTGCCGACGAACAGCACCAGCCGCAGGCCCAACTTGGGCACGTACCAGAACGACAGCGCCGAGAAAATGGCCAGCGGAACCATGAACGGGCCGAAGGCGACCGCCGTCGCCAGCGCCGAGTAGCCCATGATCTGCTGCACGTATTGCATGCCGATGTAGAAGAACCCGAACGTCGCGCCGAACAGGATGACGATCGCGGCGACGCCGGTGGCGAAATTCGGGTCGGCGAACAACCGGACATCCAGCAGGGGCTGCCCGCTGCGCCCGGCGAGCCGTAACTCGACGGCGCCGAACGCGGCCGCGAGCACCGCCCCCGCGACAAGCCCGCCCCAGATCAGCGGGTCATCCCAGCCGCGGGTCGGCGCCTCCAGGATCGCGGCCACCGCGATCGCCACCGCGGCGCCGATCAACACCGCGCCCAGCGAATCGATCCGTGGGGCGCCGCCGTCGCGGGACGAGGACACGGTGCACGCCAGCGCGAAGATCACCAGTCCGGCCGCGCCCAGCGACCAGAAGATCGCGTGCCAATCCCAGAAGCGCAGCAGCAGGCCGGAACCGATCATCCCCAGCACGCCGCCGGACCCGGCGGTGCCGGCCCAGATGCCGACCGCCTTGGTGCGCTCGTCCTTCGGGTAGGCCACGGTCAGCAGCGACAGCGTCGCCGGCATCACGAAGGCCGCGCCGATCCCGGCGACCGCGCGGCCGGCGATGATCTGGGCCGGGCTGTGCAGCAGCGCGGGCGCCATCGAGCCCAGGGCGAAGACCACCAGCCCGAGCAGCAGGGCGCCCCGCCTGCCGTAGCGGTCGCCGATCGCTCCGGCGGGCAACAGCAGACACGCCAGCGCCACGGTGTATCCGTCGACGATCCAATTCAGCTGCGACTGGGTGGCCGAGGTGGCCACCGCGAGGTCTCCCAGCGCGGTGTTCAGCGCCGTCATCGACGCGACCACCAGCGCGACCCCCATGCAGGCGACGGCCAGCGTCCAGTTCCGGGCGCGGGGGCTACCCCCGATGCTGACTACATCAGTACGCTGGTCAGGCCGGACCAGGGTTTCGACCATGTGATGCGCCTCCCCACGGTGGCGTTCGGAAGATTCGAGACCGACAGTCTTGTAGGTAGACCGATAGTCTCGTTCCCAAACAGGGAGGTGGGTCACAATTACCGGCAGCACCACCGATCCACGCCCGGCGCGCTCGCGCGCCCGCCTGCTCGAGGCCGCCGCGGCGTTGCTGAGTTCCGGGGGGCCCAGCGCGGTGACCGTCGACGCGGTCACCCGCACCGCCAACGTGGCCAGGGCCACGCTGTATCGCCACTTCCCGAGCGGAAACGACTTGCTGGCAGCGGCTTTCAACAGCCTCATCCCGCCGTCACCCACGCCGCCGGCCGAGGGTTCGCTGCGGGATCGCCTGATCGCGGTGGTGCTGGCCCAGGCCGAGTCGGTGGCGCAGGCGCCGGCGCTGATGACGGCTATGTCGTGGTTGTCCATGGGTCGGGTCCTGGACGAGATGCCGGAACCCCGCGACTGCGCCGCGAACACCACGGCGATCACCACCCTGCGCGAGCGCATCGCCCAGCAGTACGCGGCCCCGTTCGACGCCATTTTCGACAGCCCCGAGGCCGCCGAACTGGGCGAAGTGGACCGGTCCCGTGCCATCGCACTGCTCATCGGGCCCCTGGTGCTGGGGCGCCTGTCAACGCTTCCCGACTTCGATTACCGCGAGTGCGCGCTCGCCGCCGTCGACGGTTTCCTCTATGTACAGCGCGCCCACAACCGGGCGGCCGCGGCGAGGGTCGAACCGGCGGGCGCCTGAGGCCCCAAAGGCCCAGGTCGGCGGCCATCGCCCGGGATTTGGCCAAACCCATGATCTAGGGCATACTGTTCAGGTTGCCTTGGGCCGGGTTTGCGCCTGGTCGGGCATACGACCAGCGCCCAAAACGGGCGCGTCCGGTCCCATCCTTGGAGCGCGACTTTTCGGCCGCGGTCCAGGCTGCGTGAGGGTGACACACCCGACCGCGGGGGCCGGTGGACCACGACAGGTAAACAGCGGCGCAGTATCCGGCGCGACGCTCGATCGGCCCAGGATTGGCCCGGGCCCGATCAGCGCGCTGGGAGGACCAGGTCCGGACACGGATTTTTGTAAGTGGAGTGAGGGTAGGAGAAGCGTGGCGGGACAGAAGATCCGCATCAGGCTCAAGGCCTACGACCATGAGGCCATCGACGCATCGGCGCGCAAAATCGTCGAGACCGTCGTCCGCACGGGTGCCAGTGTCGTAGGTCCGGTGCCGCTGCCGACTGAGAAGAACGTGTATTGCGTCATCCGCTCTCCGCATAAGTACAAGGACTCGCGGGAGCACTTCGAGATGCGTACTCACAAGCGGCTGATCGACATCCTCGACCCGACGCCGAAGACCGTCGACGCGCTGATGCGCATCGACCTTCCGGCCAGTGTCGACGTCAACATCCAGTAGGAGATCCAGAGCTCATGGCAAGAAAAGGCATTCTGGGTACCAAGCTGGGCATGACGCAGGTGTTCGACGAGAACAACCGGGTCGTGCCGGTGACGGTGGTCAAGGCCGGGCCCAACGTGGTCACCCGCATCCGCACTCCCGAGCGTGACGGTTACAGCGCCGTTCAGCTGGCCTACGGCGAGATCAGCCCGCGCAAGGTGAACAAGCCGGTGACCGGTCAATACAGCGCCGCGGGCGTGAACCCGCGCCGGCACCTGGCCGAGTTGCGGCTCGACGACGAGGCCGCCGCAAGCGAATACGAGGTCGGCCAGGAGCTGACCGCGGAGATCTTCGCCGACGGCGCCTACGTCGACGTCACCGGCACCTCCAAGGGCAAGGGCTTCGCCGGCACCATGAAGCGCCACGGCTTCCGCGGCCAGGGCGCCAGCCACGGTGCGCAGGCGGTGCACCGCCGGCCGGGTTCGATCGGTGGCTGCGCCACCCCGGCGCGCGTCTTCAAGGGCACGCGGATGGCCGGCCGGATGGGTAACGACCGGGTGACCGTCCAGAACCTGGTGGTGCACAAGGTCGATACCGAGAACGGCGTGCTGCTGATCAAGGGCGCGGTCCCCGGCCGCACCGGCGGACTCGTGGTGGTCCGCAGCGCGATCAAACGAGGTGAGAAGTAATGGCTGACTCGAAGGCCTTGAAGATCGACGTCAAGACGCCGGACGGCAAGGTCGAGGGCTCCGTCGAGCTGCCGGCCGAATTGTTCGACGCCCCGGCCAATATCGCCCTGATGCACCAGGTGGTCACCGCGCAGCGCGCGGCGGCTCGCCAGGGGACGCACTCGACCAAGACCCGCGGCGAGGTCAGTGGCGGTGGGCGGAAGCCGTACCGCCAGAAGGGAACCGGTCGTGCCCGCCAGGGTTCGACGCGGGCCCCGCAGTTCACCGGCGGTGGCGTCGTGCACGGCCCCAAGCCGCGCGACTACTCGCAGCGCACCCCGAAGAAGATGATCGTCGCGGCGTTGCGCGGCGCGTTGTCGGACCGGGCGCGCAACGGCCGCATCCACGCGGTCACCGAGCTGGTGTCGGGTCAGACCCCGTCCACCAAGAACGCCAGGGCGTTCCTGGGCACGCTGACCGACCGCAAGAACGTGCTGATCGTGATCGGCCGCAGCGACGAGGCCGGCGCCAAGAGCGTGCGCAACCTGCCCGGTGTGCACATCCTGACGCCCGACCAGCTCAACACCTATGACGTGTTGCGCTCCGACGACGTGGTGTTCAGCGTCGAGGCCCTCAACGCCTACATCAAGGGCAATCCGGCTAGCACCGAGGAGGTTTCGGCGTAGATGGCGACCATCACCGACCCCCGCGACATCATCCTGGCCCCGGTCATCTCGGAGAAGTCCTACGGCCTGCTGGATGAGAACGTGTACACCTTTGTGGTGCACCCCGATTCGAACAAGACGCAGATCAAGATCGCCATCGAGAAGATCTTCGCCGTCAAGGTCGCATCGGTGAACACCGCGAACCGGCAGGGCAAGCGCAAGCGCACCAGGACCGGATACGGCAAGCGCAAGGGCACCAAGCGGGCCATCGTCACGCTGGCGCCGGGCAGCAAGCCGATCGACCTGTTCGGGGCACCGGCGTAGCGAGAGAAAGACTTGATTAGACATGGCAATTCGTAAGTACAAGCCGACGAGCCCGGGCCGCCGCGGCTCCAGCGTGTCCGACTTCGCCGAGGTCACCCGGTCGGAGCCGGAGAAGTCGCTGGTGCGTCCGCTGCACGGTCATGGTGGCCGTAACGCGCACGGGCGCATCACCACCCGGCACAAGGGCGGCGGCCACAAGCGCGCCTACCGGGTGATCGACTTCCGCCGCAACGACAAGGACGGGGTCAACGCCAAGGTCGCGCACATCGAGTACGACCCGAACCGGACAGCCAACATCGCGCTGCTGCACTACCTGGACGGCGAAAAGCGTTACATCATCGCGCCGCAAGGGCTTTCGCAGGGCGACGTGGTGGAGTCGGGCGCGAACGCCGACATCAAGCCGGGCAACAACCTGCCGCTGCGCAACATCCCGGCCGGTACCGTCATCCACGCCGTGGAGCTGCGGCCGGGCGGTGGCGCCAAGCTGGCGCGCTCCGCCGGCTCGAGCATCCAGTTGCTCGGCAAGGAGGGCACCTACGCGTCGCTGCGCATGCCCAGCGGTGAGATCCGCCGCGTCGACGTGCGCTGCCGCGCCACGGTCGGCGAGGTGGGCAACGCCGAGCAGGCGAACATCAACTGGGGCAAGGCCGGCCGGATGCGATGGAAGGGCAAGCGCCCCTCGGTCCGTGGTGTGGTCATGAACCCGGTGGACCACCCGCACGGTGGTGGTGAGGGTAAGACCTCCGGTGGTCGGCACCCGGTGAGCCCGTGGGGCAAGCCGGAGGGTCGCACCCGCCACCCGAACAAGGCCAGCAACAAACTCATCGTCCGGCGCCGGCGCACCGGCAAGAAGCACGGTCGCTAGGAACTCGAGGAGTAGCCAACCATGCCACGCAGCCTGAAGAAGGGCCCGTTCGTCGACGACCACCTGCTGAAGAAGGTGGACGTGCAGAACGAGAAGAACACCAAGCAGGTCATCAAGACCTGGTCCCGGCGTTCGACGATCATCCCGGACTTCATCGGCCACACCTTCGCCGTCCACGACGGGCGCAAGCACGTCCCGGTGTTCGTCACCGAGGCGATGGTCGGTCACAAGCTTGGTGAATTCGCCCCTACGCGCACCTTCAAGGGACACATCAAGGACGACCGGAAGGCCAAACGGCGATGACCACAACTGAATTCCCGTCGGCGGTCGCCAAAGCGCGGTTCGTGCGGGTGTCACCGACCAAGGCGCGCCGGGTGATCGACCTGGTGCGCGGACGGTCCGTGTCCGACGCGCTGGACATCCTGCGCTGGGCGCCGCAGGCCGCCAGCGAGCCGGTGGCCAAGGTGATCGCCAGCGCCGCGGCCAACGCGCAGAACAACAACGGGCTGGACCCGGCCACCCTGGTGGTCGCGACCGTCTACGCCGACGAAGGACCGACCGCCAAACGCATCCGCCCGCGCGCGCAGGGCCGCGCCTTCCGGATCCGCAAGCGCACCAGCCACATCACCGTCGTGGTGGAGAGCCGGCCGGCCAAGGACCAGCGTTCGGCGAAGTCGACGAGGGCCCGCCGCGCCGAGGCCAGCAAGGCCGCCGCCAAGGCGCCCGCGAAGAAGGCTCCGGCCAAGAAGGCCGCAACTGGATCGGCTGCCAAGAAGGCACCCGCCAAGAAAGCCGCGGCGAAGTCCGCCCCGGCGAAGAAAGCTACGTCTGAGACCTCGGAAGCGAAGGGAGGCTCAGACTAGTGGGCCAGAAGATCAATCCGCACGGCTTCCGGCTGGGCATCACCACCGACTGGAAATCCCGCTGGTACGCCGACAAGCAGTACGCCGACTACGTCAAGGAAGACGTCGCGATCCGCAAGCTGCTGTCCACCGGTCTGGAGCGCGCCGGCATCGCCGACGTGGAGATCGAGCGCACCCGCGACCGGGTGCGGGTCGACATCCACACCGCGCGGCCCGGCATCGTCATCGGCCGCCGCGGCACCGAGGCGGACCGCATCCGCGCGGACCTGGAAAAGCTGACCGGCAAGCAGGTTCAGCTGAACATCCTGGAAGTCCGCAACCCCGAGTCGCAGGCCCAGCTGGTGGCCCAGGGCGTGGCCGAGCAGCTGAGCAACCGCGTGGCGTTCCGCCGCGCCATGCGCAAGGCCATCCAGTCGGCGATGCGCCAGCCCAACGTCAAGGGCATCCGGGTGCAGTGCTCCGGCCGTCTCGGCGGCGCGGAGATGAGCCGCTCGGAGTTCTACCGCGAGGGCCGGGTGCCCCTGCACACGCTGCGCGCCGACATCGACTACGGCCTGTACGAGGCGAAGACCACCTTCGGCCGGATCGGTGTGAAGGTGTGGATCTACAAGGGCGACATCGTCGGTGGGAAGCGCGAATTGGCGGCCTCGGGAGTGGGGGCCCCGGCGGGCGCCGACCGTCCGCGCCGCGAGCGCCCGTCGGGCACGCGCCCCCGGCGCAGCGGCGCGTCGGGCACCACGGCGACCAGCACCGAGGCCGGTCGCGCCGCCGCGGGTGCCGAGGAGCAGGCGGCGGCGGCCGAGTCCGCGCCCGCCGCAGAACCGCAGAGCACGGAGAGCTGAATCATGTTGATTCCCCGCAGGGTTAAACACCGCAAGCAACACCATCCCCGCCAGCGCGGCATCGCCAGCGGCGGCACGGCGGTGAACTTCGGTGACTACGGCATCCAGGCCCTGGAGCACGCCTACGTCACCAACCGGCAGATCGAGTCCGCGCGTATCGCGATCAACCGCCACATCAAGCGTGGCGGCAAGGTGTGGATCAACGTCTTCCCGGACCGCCCGCTGACCAAGAAGCCCGCCGAAACCCGGATGGGTTCCGGTAAGGGTTCGCCCGAGTGGTGGGTGGTCAACGTCAAGCCGGGCCGCGTGCTGTTCGAGCTGAGCTACCCCAACGAGCAGGTGGCCCGGGCGGCGCTCACCCGTGCAATCCACAAGCTGCCGATCAAGGCACGCATCGTCACCCGAGAGGATCAGTTCTGATGGCAGTGGGAATTTCGCCTGGCGAACTGCGTGAGCTCACCGAAGAGGAGCTGACCGAGCGTCTGCGCGAGTCGAAGGAGGAGCTGTTCAACCTGCGCTTCCAGATGGCGACCGGGCAGCTCACCAACAACCGCCGGCTGCGCACGGTGCGTCAGGAGATCGCACGCGTCTACACCGTGCTGCGCGAACGAGAACTGGGCCTGGCTTCCGGGCCCGACGGTAAGGAATCGTGATGGCAGAAGCGAAGAAGGCTGCACCGAAGGCCGCCGCGAAGGACGCCGGCGCGAAGGAGAAGGGCGCCAAGCACACGCCGGCCAATCCGAAGGTGCGTGGCCGCCGTAAGGTGCGCATCGGCTACGTGGTCAGCGACAAGATGCAGAAGACGATCGTGGTCGAGCTGGAGGACCGCGTGCGTCACCCGCTGTACGGCAAGATCATCCGCACCACCAAGAAGGTGAAGGCGCACGACGAGAACAGCACCGCGGGCATCGGCGACCGCGTCTCCCTGATGGAGACGCGTCCGACGTCGGCGACCAAGCGGTGGCGCCTCGTGGAAATCCTGGAGAAGGCCAAGTAGCCCCGAAGCCACATCGAAACGCCCGAGACTTTACGGTCTCGGGCGTTTTGCTTTGCCCCGGGGAGCGGCACGGCGAAAAAAGATCGGGAAATTCCCGGCGGCGCTACGCTCGGCGCATGTCGACTGACTCGCGAGGCTTTCAAGGCAAGATCGAGCTGGATATCCGGGACTCCGAGCCGGACTGGGGCCCGTACGCCGCGCCCACCGCACCGCAGAACTCGCCGAACATCCTCTACCTGGTTTGGGACGACACCGGCATCGCCACCTGGGACTGTTTCGGCGGCCTGGTCGAGATGCCCGCCATGACCCGCATCGCCGAGCGCGGTGTGCGGCTGTCGCAGTTCCACACCACGGCGCTGTGCTCGCCGACCCGCGCGTCGCTGCTGACCGGCCGCAACGCCACCACCGTCGGCATGGCCACCATCGAAGAGTTCACCGACGCGTTCCCCAACGCCAACGGCCGCATCCCGTTCGACACCGCGCTGCTCTCCGAGGTGCTCGCCGAGCGCGGCTACAACACCTACTGCGTCGGCAAGTGGCACCTGACTCCGCTCGAAGAGTCCAATCTGGCGTCCACCAAACGACATTGGCCGACCTCGCGCGGATTCGAACGGTTCTACGGTTTCCTGGGCGGCGAGACCGACCAGTGGTATCCGGACCTGGTGTACGACAACCATCCCGTCAACCCGCCCGGCACGCCGGAGGACGGTTACCACCTGTCGAAGGACCTCGCCGACAAGACCATCGAATTCATCCGCGACGCCAAGGTGATCGCGCCGGACAAGCCGTGGTTTTCCTACGTGTGTCCGGGCGCCGGGCACGCGCCGCACCACGTCTTCAAAGAATGGGCGGACCGCTACGCCGGCCGCTTCGACATGGGCTACGAGGCCTACCGCGAAATCGTGCTGGAAAACCAGAAGTCGATGGGCATCGTCCCGCCGGAGACGCAGCTGTCGCCGGTCAACCCGTACGCGGACGTCAAGGGTCCGCAGGGCGAGCCCTGGCCGCTGCAGGACACCGTGCGGCCCTGGGACTCGCTGAACGACGACGAGAAGAGGCTGTTCGCCCGGATGGCCGAGGTGTTCGCCGGCTTCCTCAGCTACACCGACGCCCAAATCGGCCGAATACTGGACTATTTGGCGGAGTCCGGCCAGCTGGACAACACCCTGATCGTGGTGATTTCCGACAACGGCGCCAGCGGGGAGGGCGGCCCGAACGGCTCGGTGAACGAGGGCAAGTTCTTCAACGGCTACATCGACACCGTGGAAGAAAGCATGAAGCTGTTCGACCACCTGGGCGGGCCGGAGACGTACAACCATTACCCCATCGGCTGGGCGATGGCCTTCAACACCCCCTACAAGCTGTACAAGCGGTACGCGTCGCACGAGGGCGGCATCGCCGATACGGCGATCGTGTCGTGGCCCAACGGAATTGCGGCGCACGGCGAGGTTCGGGACAACTACGTCAACGTCTGCGACATCACGCCGACGGTCTACGACCTGCTGGGCATGACGCCGCCCGAGACCGTCCGGGGGATTGCGCAGAAGCCGTTGGACGGCGTGAGTTTCAAAGCGGCCCTTGACGATCCGAGCGCCGACACCGGTAAGCAGACCCAGTTCTACTCCATGCTCGGCACCCGGGGGATCTGGCACCAGGGCTGGTTCGCCAACACCATCCACGCGGCGACGCCGGCCGGCTGGTCGCATTTCGACGCCGACCGCTGGGAGCTGTTCCACATCGAGGCCGACCGCAGCCAATGCCACGACCTGGCCGCCGAACACCCGGACAAACTCGAGGAGCTCAAGGCGCTGTGGTTCTCCGAAGCCGCCAAATACAACGGCCTGCCGCTGTCGGATCTGAACATCATGGAGACGCTGACGCGGGTCCGCCCGTACCTCGTCGGTGAGCGGTCCAGCTACGTCTACTACCCCGACTGCGCGGACGTGAGCATCGGCGCGGCCGCCGAAATCCAGGGCAGGTCGTTCTCGGTACTGGCCGAGGTGACCGTCGATACCACCGGCGCGGAAGGCGTGCTGTTCAAACAAGGCGGGGCCCACGGCGGGCATGTGCTGTTCATCCAGGACGGACGCCTGCACTACGTCTACAACTTCCTCGGCGAGCGGCAGCAGGAGGTCTCCTCGTCGGGCGCGGTGCCGCTGGGCAGGCACCTGTTCGGTGCGAGCTACACGCGGACCGGAACCGTGCCGAACAGCCACACGCCGCTCGGCGACTTGACGTTGTTCATCGACGACGACGTCGTCGGCACCCTCGCGGACGTGCAAACCCATCCCGGTACGTTCGGGCTCGCGGGCGCCGGCATCACCGTCGGGCGCAACGGCGGCTCCGGGGTGTCCAGCCGCTACAAGGCGCCGTTCACCTTCACCGGCGGCACCATCGCTCAGGTCACCGTCGACCTGTCCGGCCGGCCCTACGTCGACGTGGAAGCCGAAATTGCGCTTGCCTTTTCGCGCGACTGAAGCCCTGGCGCTGTGCGTGTTGGCGCTCCCGGCGGTGGGGTGCGAGAAGACCACCGCCGGCAACGCCATCGGTGGGACCGCCTCGTCGACGACCTCGACCACGCGGTTGTCCGACCCCGCCGAGCCGGTGCCCGGCGTCGAAACCACGCTGCCCGACCACATTCCACCCAACGCGCTGGTCTGCTTCCCGCCGCCGCCCGCCAGCGGCTCCATGACCAAGGCCTCGGTGGCGGACCCGGTGGCGCCCGTGCTCACGGTCGCGTTGCCGGACGGCTGGAGCTCGGCACCGGGCAGCGGTGACGTCGCGCTGACGTCGACCGGCCCCGATGGCATGTCGCTGCGCGTCAGCATCACCCGCACGGACCTAGAGCCCGGCGGGGCGTTTCTGCGCTACGCCACCGACTTGCGAACGGCGAAGCCGACAGTGAAGGTCACCGTCACCGCGGCCCAGTTCTGCGGCTACAGCAGCCAGCTGCTCAGCGGCACCGACAGCGGGCCTGCTGCAACCGAATTCGCCGACCGCATCACCCACGTCTGGACGAACACCCAGGCGTACCTGGTGGTCGTTCACCTGGAGGGGCCCGGCAAAGCGCCCGGATTCGACGCGGCCAAAGCCACGGTCATGCAGCAATTCGCCGTCATTATCCCGTGAAAAACCGTTGTCCTGCGCTAGCATCTGGCGCGTGATGCCAAAATGACCGCCGGGACCCCGGCGCCTCCCGCGCCGCCGGCGCCGACCGGCTCCCGGGGCCGGCAAATCGCGATAGCTTTCGGCATTGTCGTGGCCGTCATCGTCATCTACGTCCTGTCGCTGATCGCCGTTCACCTGTTGGCAAAGTCGGCACCCCCGTTGCCCCCGGTGGACTTCAGCAAGCTCGAGGCCGAGGACAGCGTGGTGCAGGTGCACCTCGAGAAGCTGGACACCGTCGCCAATCGCTTGACGGTGAATGTGCTTGTCTACCCCAAGGATTCGCTGTACGACAAGAACTTCGGCGTGCTGACGACGGACGCGGCCGTGCGGCTGTACCCGGAGAACGATCTGGGCGACCTGCAGTACCCGGTAGGAAAGGCGCCGGCGCAAGTCAGCACCGGGCTGGTGGCCCACGGCGACCCCGGCAACTGGCCGTTCGACTCCTACAAGACGGAAGTCATCGCGGCCGACGTGTTCACCGGCACCGGCCAGAACCGCGAAAAGGCGCCCGCCCGCGTGGAAGTGACCGGAAAGCTGGACGGCTGGGACGCGACCGTGACCCGGGTCCACGACCCCGAGGACGCCAACCCCGACATTCAGGACAACGTGATCATCACGTTGCACAGGGCCAAGGGCCCGCTGATCTTCGACCTGGGCATCTGCCTGGTGCTCATCGCCCTGCCCGTGCTGGCGTTGTGGGTGGCCATCCCGGTGGCGCTGGGCAGGACGTCGTTCCTGCCGCCCATGACGACGTGGTACGGCGCGATGCTGTTCGCCATCGTCCCGCTGCGCAACATCTTGCCGGGGAGCCCACCGTACGGGTCGTGGATCGACCAGGCCGTCGTGCTCTGGGTCCTGATCGGTCTGGTCAGCGCGATGGCCCTCTTCCTGTACGGCTGGTGGCGGCAACGCGACCGCCGGCGCGGGCACAAGGCTTAGCCGCTACTCCGAATTCGTCAGTCCCGCAGCGCTGATCGAGTCGACGGCGCTCGAGACCCGCGACTGGAAGTCCGGCGAGAGCGGGATGTAGCCGTTGCGGGCGAGGTCGACCTGGCCGGGACCGATCGCGGCCTGCAGGAAGGCCTTGACCGCCTTGGCCGTTTCGGGGTCCGCGTATTTGGAGCAGACGATCTCGTAGGTGGCCAACACGATCGGGTACACGTCGGGCTGGGCGGGATTGTAGAACGACGAGATGTCGAGGACCAGGTCGTTGCCGCTGCCGATGATCTTGGCGCCGGTGATGGTCTTGCCGACGGTGTCGGTGCCGATGCGCACCGGCCGCAGCGACCTGCGGCTCGCCGGGGTCTTGATCTCGGCGGCGTAAAGCCCTTGCTGCAGAGCGAAAGACAGCTCGTTGTAACTGATCGCGCCCTCGGTGGACTTCACCAGCGCCGCGGTGCCGTTGTTGCCCGCTGCGCCGGTGCCGACTCCGCCGTTGAACGCCTTGCCCGCGCCCTTGTTCCAGGCCCCGCCGGAGGCGGCCTGGAGGTAGGACTGGAAGTTGTCCGTCGTCCCCGACGCGTCGCTGCGGTAGACGACCCGGATGTCTTCGGCCGGCATGGACGCGTTGAGCGCGGTGAGGGCCGGGTCGTCCCAGCGGGTGATGGTGCCGTCGAAGATCTTGGCGATCGTCGACGCGTCGAGCACCAACGAATCGACCGAGCCGAGGTTGTAGGTGATGGCAAGCGGCCCGAATACCACGGGCAGGTTCCAGGCGTCGGCGCCGCCGCAGCGTTGCTTGGCCGCGGCGTATTGGTTTCCGGCCAGCGGCGTGTCCGACCCGCCGAAATCCGTTTTGCCGGCGAGGAAGTCGCTGATCCCCGCGCCCGATCCGTTAGCGGTGTAATTGAGGGTCTGGCCGGCGCACACCTTGCCGTATGCCGCGACGAACTTCGTCATGGCGTTGGCCTGTGCGGTCGAGCCGCTGGCCGTCAGCGCCTGCTTGCCGCCGCAGTCCACCTTGGCGCCGGCGGCATACGCCAGGGTGGGGTGGGGGTCGGTGCTGCATGCCGAGACCGCGACGGTCGCCGCGGCGAGCAGGCCGATGGCGATCGCCGGTGGGGTGCGCTTCACGTTGCTTGGCTCCTGGGGACTGCGGGTTCGCGCAGACGGTGTACGTGCCACCCGGCGGCGACGGCGAGCGCTGGGGCGCTGGCCCCGTTTCGACACACGTCGAGACTTACCGCGACCGCGCCTGCCAAGCAAACAAACATCGGGTGAACTGACATGGACGCCGGCGTGCGCGCCAGGCCGACGAATCGCGCCGGCGGCGATTCGCTATCCAGCGGCCTCCCGCCGGCTATGTGCGGCAACCTACCTGATAGCTCGCATATTGCTCTTCTGGCGCGCGAACGCAAAGAGTTCGCTACCATCCGTTTCGTGCCGCCCAAGCGGGCGCACCGGTCGATCCCGACGGAGGCTGAAAGATGACCCACCACACGGCGCCGCAACAACAGCCCACTCCGGCAACGCCTCCGCCTGCAGCTACAGCGACGGCGCCACCCGAGACGCCGCCGAATAAGCCCAGGCGACGCCTCTTCATCGGGCTCGCTGCCCTGCTCGGCTTCGTAGTGGTCTATTCGCTGACGCTGTTCGGCTTCCACCTGCTGGCCCGGTCGGGGGAGCCGCTCAAGCCGCCGGACTTGAACGCGACGAGCGACACCATCGTGTTGGTCCGGCTCGAGAAGCTGGACACCGTCGCCAATCGCCTGACGGTGAAAGTGCTTGTCATTCCGGAAGACTCGATGTTCGACAAACGCCTTGACGTGCTGAAGACCGACACCGCGGTCCGCATGGATCCGCCCAACGACCTGGGTGACCTGCAATACCCGGCGGGCAAGTCGCCGGCGCAGGTCGCCACCACGATCGAGGCGCACGGGGACCCCAACAACTGGCCGTTCGACTCCTACCGCACCGACACGCTCTCCGCCGACGTCCTCGTCGGGCAGGGCGACGCGCGCCAATACATCCCGGCCCGCGTCGAGGTCACCGGGGCCCTGGACGGGTGGGACGTGAGCGTCCAGCGCGTCGGCGAAGCCAGCCAGGAGTCGGAACGGCCGGACAACGTGGTGATCACGCTGCACCGGGCCAAGGGGCCGCTGATCTTCGACCTCGGCATCTGCCTGGTCCTGTTCGCCCTGCCGGCACTGGCCTTCGCGGTGGCCATCCAGATCGCTTTGGGCAAGCGCAAGTTCGTGCCGCCGTTCGTGACGTGGTTCGCCGCGATGCTGTTCGCCGTCATACCGATCCGCAACTTCCTTCCCGGTTCGCCACCGCCCGGGGCGTGGATCGACCAGGCGCTGGTGATCTGGGTGCTGCTCGCGCTGGTCGGCGCGATGGGGTTGTACATGTTGACGTGGTACCGGCAGTCCGACTGAGGTGCTCGTACCCTGAACGGGTGCTCACCGAGCTGGTCGACTTGCCGGGCGGATCGTTCCGCATGGGGTCGACCAGCTTCTACCCCGAAGAGGCGCCGATCCACACCGTGACCGTTGCCGCCTTCGCGATGGAGCGGCACCCGGTGACCAACGCGCAGTTCGCCGAATTCGTTTCCGACACAGGCTATCTGACGGTCGCCGAGCAGCCGATCGACCCGCCGCTGTACCCGGGTGCCGATCCGGCGGACCTGTGTCCTGGCGCCATGGTCTTTGCGCCCACGCCGGGCCCGGTCGACCTGCGGGACTGGCGGCAATGGTGGCGCTGGGTCCCGGGTGCGAGCTGGCGACACCCGTTCGGCCCGGACAGCGATCTCACCGGTCGGGCCGATCACCCGGTGGTGCAGGTGGCCTACCCCGACGCGGCCGCCTACGCGCGCTGGGCCGGCCGGCGGTTGCCCACCGAGGCCGAGTGGGAGTACGCGGCCCGCGGCGGGAGCGCCGCGACGTACGCGTGGGGGGACGAGCCGAATCCCGACGGGCGGTTGATGGCCAACACCTGGCAGGGCCGGTTCCCGTATCGCAACGACGGAGCGCTCGGCTGGGTGGGCACCTCGCCGGTTGGGACGTTTCCCCCCAACGGATTCGGTCTGCTGGACATGATCGGCAATGTTTGGGAGTGGACCGCCACCGAGTTCTCCGCGCACCACCGCCTCGACGGGCCGCCGAAGGCCTGTTGCGCCCCGGTGGGTCCCGCGGATCCGACCGTCAGCCAGACGCTGAAGGGCGGCTCGCACCTGTGTGCGCCGGAGTACTGCCATCGGTATCGCCCGGCCGCCCGGTCTCCGCAATCACAGGACACCGCGACCACCCACATCGGGTTTCGCTGCGTCGCACAGCAAACCGGGTCCGCGCCCGAGGGCGTCTCGCGAAGTCGAAGCGACTAGCGGGTTACCGTCGCATGACCGGGGGGTGACGGGGCTTTGGTCGGGGCGCGGGGCCTTCGCGAGTTCGCTAGCATCTGACCACGTGTGGCCCTCGACGCGTCCCGAATCTGCACCGGCTTCCCGATGACCGCCGAGGCCCCCGCCGCGCCCGCGCCGCCGCCCCCGTCGGACTCCCCGCCGCCGTCCGCGCCGCCGTCCGGCAAACACATGGCGAAGCGGCCGCGCATCGTGATCGGGGTGGCCGTCCTGGCGGTTGTCGTGACGGCCTACATGCTGTCCCTGTTCGGGGTCCACTGGCTCGAGCGGTCGGAGGGCCCGCTCCCGCCGCTGGACCTCAGCCAGGGCGGCGGCGACGCGACCATCGTGCAACTGCAGGTCGAGGAGCTCAAGCCGGTCGCGAAGCACCTCGCGGTGAATGTGCTTGTCTATCCGGGGATTTCGGCGTACGACAACCGATTCGACGTGCTGAGCTGCGCCGGCGCCTTGCCCCTCGGGTAATGCAGGTCCCCCAGGTCGCTGGTGGGGTACAGGCGCACGGCGACGTCGGTGCCCAGCACGTCGAATCGGTTGTCGTACGCCGAAATCCCCGGATAGACAAGCACATTCACCGCGAGGTGCTTCGCGACCG
>NZ_LZIZ01000186.1:0-22349 GCF_001666915.1 Mycobacterium sp. E3339
CGCCCACGGGCAGAAGGTGCAGAGCGCCGGCAGCAACATGGCCAGCACCGACAGCGCCGTTGGGTCCAGCTGGGCCTAACCCGCACTTCAGGCGCGGCAGCACACCGACGGGTGGTGTGCTGCCGCGTCCTGCCGTTACCGTGCACCTTGACTCCCTGAGGGAATGATGGACCAACAGACCGCCCGCACCGACATCACCGTCAACGTCGATGGTTTCTGGATGCTCCAGGCCCTCCTGGACATTCGGCACGTCGCGCCGGAGCTGCGGTGCCGGCCATTTGTCTCCACCGACTCGAGCGACTGGCTCAACGAGCATCCCGGCATGGCCGTGATGCGCGAGCAGGGCATCGTCGAAAATGACCAGGTGAACGAGCATGTGGCCGCGCGGATGCGGGTGCTGGCCGCACCCGACCTCGAGGTCATCGCGCTGCTGTCCAGGGGCAAGCTGCTCTACGGCGTCGTCGACGACGAGAATCAGCCGCCCGGCTCGCGGGACATCCCCGACAACGAGTTCCGGGTGGTGCTGGCCCGCCGGGGCCAGCACTGGGTTTCCGCGGTCCGGGTGGGCGGTGACATCAC
Source organism: Mycobacterium sp. E3339 (assembly GCF_001666915.1). Classification (NCBI taxonomy): domain Bacteria; kingdom Bacillati; phylum Actinomycetota; class Actinomycetes; order Mycobacteriales; family Mycobacteriaceae; genus Mycobacterium; species Mycobacterium sp. E3339. Next base: position 580 of record NZ_LZIZ01000186.1, read on the forward strand.
CGTCGACGATGTCGCGATCGCCGACAGCGCCTCGATCGCGTCCCTGGTCTTGGACGCCCTGGAGTCGATCCACCACGCGGAGCCCGCGGCGATCAACGCGGTCAACGTGCCGCTCGAGGAGATGCTCGAAGCGACGAAGTCCTGGCAGGAGTCGGGGTTCAACGTGTTTTCCGGCGGTGACCTGCGCCGGATGGGCATCAGCGCCGCCACGGTGGCCGCGCTGGGGCAGGCGCTCTCGGATCCGGCGGCCGAGGTCGCGGTGTACGCGCGTCAATACCGGGACGACGCGAAGGGGCCGAGCGCGTCGGTGCTGTCGCTCAAGGACGGTTCCGGTGGCCGCATCGCGCTCTACCAGCAGGCGCGGACGGCGGGGTCGGGGGAGGCCTGGCTGGCCATTTGCCCGGCGACCCCCCAGTTGGTGCAGGTGGGCGTCAAGACCGTGCTGGACACGCTTCCGTACGGCGAGTGGAAAACCCATAGCCGGGTCTGACCTTCTCGACGAAACATAAAGTTCACCAATGGCTTTGCACTCAACATGCGGTTGAGATGCCAACACGGCATACTTCTCTAAGAGATTCAGCAAATCTCAAGCCACTGTCACCAAAGTTTTTAGTCGCGAGGCGGGGTAGATGGAATTCGGAATAGTCGAGCTGCACTTTCCTGGGGGCAGTAACGCCCCCGAAGGTGGGCCGGCGCAGACCCCCGCCCGGCTCGCGGCGCGGGGTTACACATTCACGACGGTAAGGGGTTCACGGCGATGACTGCGGTAGTTGAAGCGCTACAGCCTGACGTTGAGGGAATTTCACAGCCTCGGGCGGTCGTGGTCGGCGTTATGGCCGGGGCGGGCGTACAGATCGGCGTCCTGCTGGACGCCAACGCCCCCGTCTCGGTGATGACCGAGCCGCTGCTCAAGGTGGTGAACAGCCGGCTCAGGGAGCTCGGCGAGAGCCCGCTGGAGGCCACCGGCCGCGGCAGGTGGGCGCTCTGCCTGGTCGACGGCAGCCCACTGCGGGCCACGCAGTCCCTGACCGAACAGGACGTCTACGACGGCGACCGACTGTGGATCCGGTTCATCCAGGACACCGAGCATCGCTCGCAGGTCATCGAGCACATCTCCACCGCGGTCGCGGCAAACCTGAGCAAGCGGTTCGCCGCGATCGACCCGGTCGTCGCGGTGCAGGTGGGGGCGTCGATGGTGGCGACCGGCGTGACCGCCGCCTCTGGGCTGCTGCTCTGGTACCGGTGGCACCACAACTCCTGGCTCCCGACCGCGTTCTCCGCGGTGATCGCCGCGGTGGTGCTCGGCGTCTCCCTGCTGCTCCTGATGCGGGCGCGCACCGACCAGGACCGCCGCGTCGCCGACATCATGCTGCTGAGCGGCCTGGCGCCACTCACGGTCGCCGCGGCCGCGGCGCCTCCCGGCGGCGTGGGGTCCCCGCACGCGGTGCTCGGCTTCGGCGTGCTGACCATCGCCGCGATGCTGTCCCTGCGCTTCACCGGGCGCCGACTGGGGCTCTACACCGCGCTGGTCACCGTCAGCCTGGTCACGGCGATCGCGGCCCTGGCCCGCATGGTCGCGATGACCAGCGCCGTGACACTGCTGACCACCGTTGTGCTGGTGTGCGTGCTGGTCTATCACACGGCGCCGGCGCTCTCGCGCCGGTTGGCCGGCATCCGGCTGCCGGTGTTCCCGTCGGCGACCAGCCGCTGGGTGTTCGAGGCCCGGCCCGACCTGCCGACCACCGTGGTCCGCTCCGACGGTGGGCCGCCGGTCCTCGAGGGACCCGCGTCGGTCCGCGACGTCTTGGTGCAGGCCGAGCGCGCCCGTTCCTTCCTGACCGGGCTGCTGATCGGCCTGGGCGTGCTGATGGTCGTGTCGCTGACGGCGTTGTCGGACCCGCACACCGGCCAGCGCTGGCTGCCGCTGCTGCTGGCCGGTTTCAGCGCCGGCTTCCTGATGCTGCGCGGGCGCTCGTACGTCGACCGCTGGCAGGCCATCACCCTGGCCGTCACCGCGGTCCTGATCGTCGGTGCGGTGGTGGTCCGGTACGCCCTCGTGTTGCAGTCGCCCCTGGCGGTGTCGATCAGTGCGGCGATCCTGGTGCTGCTGCCGGCGGCGGGCCTCACGGCCGCGGCCGTGGTGCCGAACACCATCTACAGCCCGCTGTTCCGCAAGTTCGTGGAATGGATCGAATACCTCTGCCTCATGCCAATTTTCCCGCTGGCATTGTGGTTAATGAATGTCTATGCAGCGATCCGCTACCGGTAGTAGCAAGGTGTGGCGAGGGCGCGCGTCCGCCGCGGCCCTCGCCGCAATCTTGCTCACCTCAGGAGCATTGGCCGGCTTACCGCCCGCCTCTGCGATCTCACCGCCGACGATCGATCCCGGCGCGGTCCCGCCTGACGGTCCGCCGGGGCCGCCGGCGCCCATGAAGCAGAATTCGTACTGCACCGAGGTCGGCGTCCTGCCCGGCACCGACTTCCGGCTGCAACCGAAGTACATGGACATGCTGAACTTGCAGGAGGCATGGCAGTTCGGCCGCGGCGCCGGCGTGAAGGTGGCCGTCATCGACACCGGCGTCAGCCCACACCCGCGCTTCCCGCACCTGATCCCCGGCGGGGATTACGTCATGGGCGGCGACGGACTGTCGGACTGCGACGCGCACGGCACGATCGTGGCCTCCATGATCGGGGCCGCGCCGGCCAACGGCGCCGGGGTGCCGCCGGCCGCACCGCGCCGGCCCGTCACCATCCCGACCACCGAGCCGCCGCCGAAAGCGCCACCGCCGCAAACGGTTACGCTCTCGCCCCTGCCGCAGACCGTGACGATGGTTCCGCCTCCGCCGCAGGACCAGCCCGCCCCCGGACCGTTCGGGGCGCCACCGCCCGCGCCGCCGGCGGCGCCTCCGCCCGGTAACGGGCCGCCACCGGGGCCGGCACAGGCCCCGGCCGGCAACCATGGTGGCGGCACGGTGACGATACCGAGCTACTCCGGTGGTGGGCACGTGGTCGGCGTGGACTACCCGCGCCCGCTCGACCCGCCCCCCGGCCCGCCGCCGCCGCCGGCCCCGCCGTCGGCCGGGCCCGACGCGTTCAGCGGCGTCGCACCGGATGTGGACCTCATCGCGATCCGCCAGTCCAGCCAGGCCTTCGGGCTCAAGGACGCCTACACCGGCGACGAAGACCCGCAGACTCGGGCGAAGATCGACGGCGTGCAGACGATGGCGCGGGCGATCGTGCACGCCGCCAACATGGGCGCGCAGGTCATCAACATCTCGGACGTGACCTGTATGAGCGCGCGCAACATCGTCGACCAGCGGGCGCTGGGTGCCGCGGTGCGCTACGCGGCGGTCGACAAGAACGCCGTCATCGTGGCCGCGGCCGGGGACACCAACAAGAAGGACTGCAAGCAGAACCCGCCACATGATCCGTTGCAGCCCAACGATCCTCGCAACTGGAGCTCGGTCACCACCGTCGTGACGCCGTCCTGGTTCAGCGACTACGTCCTGACGGTGGGAGCGGTCGACGAGGACGGCCGGCCGCAGACCGGGGGCCAGGGTCAGGGATCGACGAGCGTGTCCGGCCCGTGGGTGGGCATCGCGGCGCCGGGCACCGACGTCGTCGGGCTGTCCCCGCGCGACGACGGCGTCATCAACGCGATCGACGGACCGGACAACACGCTGCTGGTCCCTTCCGGCACCAGCTTCTCGGCCGCGATCGTGTCCGGTATCGCAGCGCTTGTCCGTGCCAAGTTCCCCCAGCTCTCGGCCTATCAGGTCATCAACCGGCTGACCCGCACCGCGCGGGCACCGGCGCGCGGGGTCGACAACCAGGTCGGGCACGGCATCGTCGACCCGGTGGCCGCATTGACGTGGGATGTACCCGAAGGTCCGTTGAAGCCGCCACAGCAACTTTCAGCGCCGCTGAACATACCGAAACCCGTCCCGCACCGGGATATGGTGCCAGTGTGGGTGGCCGCGGGAGGCCTGCTCGGGGCGTTACTGATCGGTGGGGGCGTGTTTGGTACGGCGATGCTCATGAAGCGATCGCGGAAGCAGCAATAGGGCGGAGCAGCAACAGTCATGAAGGCTCAGCGAAAATTGGGGTTGTCGTTGTCGTGGCCACGGGTCACGGCGGTGTTCCTGGTCGACATCGCGATCATGGTGGTGGCCAGCCACTGCCCGGAGTCCTGGCAGGGCACCTATCGCATCGCCTTCTGGGTGGGCGTCGGCCTCGCGGTTTTGGTCGCCCTCTTCTCGCTGATCACCTATCACGGCATCACGCTCACGTCGGGATTGGCCAACTGGCTGTGGGATTGGTCCGCCGATCCGGGCACCGCGCTGGGCGCCGGTTGCACTCCCGCGGTCGACTACCAGCGCCGGTTCGGCCGCGACAAGGTCGGCGTGCGCGAGTACGAGGGCCAACTGGTCTCGGTGATCGCGGTGAACGGGGGTGACGACGACCCCTCGTCGCGCCACCGGCACCGGACGTCGTCGCCCGCGCTGCTGGTGCAGGCCGTCGCGGATGGGTTGCAGCAGTTCGACATTCACCTCGATGACATCGACATCGTGTCGGTCAAGGTGCGCCGGGGCGGCAACGCGGCGGAGCTGTCGAAGCTCGACGACTGGGGCCCCGAGGAGTGGGAGGTGGCCAACGGCGAGCCCACCTCTTACGTTCGCCGCACCTGGGTGGTGGTGCGGATGAACCCGCAGCTCAACATCGCCGCGGTCGCGGTCCGCGATTCGCTGGCTTCGACGTTGGTTGCGGCCACCGAGCGGCTGGCGCAGGATCTCGACGGGCTCACCTGTGCCGCAAAGCCGTTGACCGCCGAGGAGCTCACCGAGGTCGACCGCGCGGTACTCGCCGACCTGGAGCCGACCTGGAGCCGGCCCGGCTGGCGCCACCTCAAGCACTTCAACGGGTTCACCACCAGCTTCTGGGTGTCGCCCGCCGACATCACCACGGACACGCTGGATGCGCTGTGGGAGGCGGACACCGTCGCCACCGTGCTGACGGTCCGGCTCAGCGCCCAAGCGGGCCGGCCACACGTGTCGGCCTGGGTGCGCTACCACACCGAGAAGCGGCTGCCCCGGGACGTGACGGCCGGGCTCAACCGCCTCACCGGACGTCAGTTGGCCGCGGTCCGCGCCAGCTTGCCCGCCCCGTCGACGCACGCCTCGCTCTCCCTGCCGAGCCGCGCCTTGCATGACGACGACGAACTCACGCTGTCGGTCGATCAACTGCGAGGGAGCCCGGCCGGCGTGCCTGCGGCACAATGACGCGGCCGCAATCGACCGCTGAGGGCGCCCGCAACGCGATGGTCGCCGGCCTGTTGGCATCGGGTATTTCGGTCAACGGGCTGCAACCGAGCCACAACCCGCAGGTCGCCTCGCAGATGTTCGCCACGGCCAGCAACCTCGATCCCGGGATGTGCGACGCCTGGCTGGCGCGCTTGCTGGCGGGGGAGCGCAGCATCGAGGTGCTGGCCGGCGCCTGGGCGTCGATCCGCACGTTCGGGTGGGAAACCCGCCGGCTCGGCGTCACCGATCTGCACTTCCGGCCCCAGGTCTCCGACGGGTTGTTCCTGCAGCTGGCCGTCACCAGCGTGGAGTCGCTGGCGTGCGCTTACGCCGCCGTGCTCGCCGAGGCCAAACGCTACGAGGAGGCGGCGGAGCTGCTCGACGGCGTCGAGCCGCGCCAGCCCTTCGAGCAGGAACTGGTCGACTACGTCCGCGGCGTGCTGTATTTCCGCACCGGGCGGTGGCCAGACGTGCTCAGCCAGTTCCCGGAGGGCAAGGTCTGGCGACAGCCCGAACTGAAGGCGGCGGGGGCGGCCATGGCGACGACGGCGCTGGCGTCGCTGGGCGTCTTCGAGGAGGCGCTGCGGCGCGGCCAGGACGCCATCGAAGGTGACCGGGTGCCGGGGGCGGCCAACATCGCCCTCTACACCCAGGGGATGTGCTTGCGGCACCTGGGGCGCGAGGACGAGGCCGTCGAACTGCTGCGCCGGGTGTATTCGCGGGACCCCAAGTTCAGCCCGGCCCGCGAAGCGCTGGACAACCCGAACTATCGGTTGGTCCTGACCGACCCGGAAACCATTGAGGCGCGCAAAGATCCGTGGGACGCGGACAGCGCGCCGAGCCGTGCCGAGACGGAGGCCGCCCGCCACGCCGAGGAGGCGGCACGGTATCTCGCCGAGGGTGACGCGGAGCTCAACGCGATGCTGGGCATGGAGCGGGCCAAGCGGGAGATCAAGCTCATCAAGGCGACGACGAAGGTGAACCTGGCGCGCGCCAAGATGGGCCTTCCCGTGCCCGTGACGTCGCGCCACCGACGTCTTGCCGGTCCCGGGAGGCCCCAGCAGCAGGGTGTGGCGCGAGCGTTCAGCAAGCAGTTGTGCGGCCTGACCGTGCTGCGCAAGCCGGTGGTCGTGGAAACCAGCCGCACCAAGCTGTTGGGCCGCTACATGGCCGACGCGGAGAAGAACACCGAGGAAATGCTCGAGGAAGCTCTGGGCGGGGCGGTTTTCTTCGACGAGATGCACACCTTGCATGAGAAGGGTTACCAGCAAGGCGACCCCTACGGGAACGCGATCATCAACACGCTGCTGCTGTACATGGAGAACCACCGCGACGAACTCGTGGTCTTCGGCGCGGGATACGCCAAGGCGATGGAAAAGATGCTCGACGTGAATCAAGGTCTGCGACGGCGGTTTTCGACCGTGATCGAGTTCTTCAGCTACACGCCGGACGAGTTGGTCGCGCTGACCCGGTTGATGGGCCAGGAGAACGAGGACGTGATCACCGAAGAAGCGGCCCACTCCCTATTGCCTTCCTACACAAGGTTTTATCTGGACGAGAACTACTCCGAAGACGGCGATCTGATCCGCGGCATCGACACGCTGGGCAACGCCGGTTTCGTGCGCAACGTGGTGGAAAAGGCCCGCGATCACCGCAGTTTCCGCCTCGACGACGAAGACCTGGACGCGGTATTGGCCAGTGACGTCACCGAATTCAGCGAGCGGCAACTCTTGCGGTTCAAGGAGCTGACCGCCGAGGACCTCGCCGAGGGCCTCAGCGCGGCAGTGGCCGAGAAGAAGACGACGTAACTCGGCCTCGCGTCCGTGGCAGGCGGCCATGACGCGACCCTCCGGGGACCATTCGCCGCCGAGCGACCCACGTACCGTCGGAGCGGATCGGCCGACGCTTCTGAAAAACCCGCGGTTGGAACCGCTCCCAGGAAACTGCCAGCAGCTAGTCAGCGGTGCGGCAGCCTAGCCCGTTTACCCTGCGAGTGGGTGAACAGTAGGGAATGACATGGCAAATCACTCGCTCGCGGTGCGACGGCGGCCGGCGGCTTGGCGTCGGCGGCGGTTCGAGCGGGTGGCGCCAGCAACGTGACGCCGACAGCGCGGTCGGCTTGCAGCCGGGGCGACTGCCTCCGACTTTGAGGCAATTGGTTCGGTGATACGCCGGCTATGAGCTGGCCGGTTTAGGGTGAATGACAATTCGAGGAGTTGTCGTGTGTTTATCTTGTGCTGTCTTATTTACGTCAATGGGAGGCCTTTTCTGCTGACGCATATTGCGGTCTGAATAGGAGCTAGATCACATTTAACCGGGGCCGGTGAAATGCCGGGTTCGTGAAGCGAATATTGCTAATGCAGCGGTGGCGGAGCCTTTCGTTACCGTTGCTCTGTGCTGCGTAAAATCTTCTTATGCTGCGTGTTTGCGATATGACCGAATAGCTAGACGGGCCAAAGTTCTCACACTCGCCAATACCGTCGTGTCATTGACCTTTTACATTATGTTACGCGCTGGGAACGGTGCGCGAATACATTACGGTCACGATGATCTTATATTGGTGCAGCGATGGGTTGGGCGTCCCGGACGCCAATCTTCGGCGGGGGAATTCAGCTAGGGAGGAAATGGTCCTGTGTCTGCAGTGCGTGAAGTGAATCCATGGCCGGCGTAGCGGATTCGATGCGTTTCCTTAGAACTGTGCCGCGGTTGCGGCCGACCCAGCAAAGCCGCGCCTACCATGGCGGCCACTTGCGGGACCGGAGGTAGTACATGCTGGATTTTGGAGCGCTTCCGCCGGAGATCAATTCGGGGCGGATGTACGTGGGCGCGGGGTCGGGCCCGTTGCTGGCCGCTGCGGCGGCCTGGGACGAACTGGCCGCGGAGTTGCAGGCGGCCGGGGTGTCGTACCACTCGACGATCGAGATGCTGGCGACGGGACCCTGGACGGGTCCGTCGTCGATAGCGATGGCCGCCGCCGCGGCGCCGTACGTGGTATGGATGCAGGCCACCGGCGCCCAGGCCGAGGAGGCGGGCGCCCAGGCCAAGCTGGCCGCGGGCGCCTACGAGGCGGCGTTCGCGGCCACCGTGCCGCCCCCGGTGATCGCGGCCAACCGCGCTTTGCTCGCGGCGCTGATCGCCACCAACTTCCTGGGCCAGAACACGCCGGCGATCGCCGCCACCGAAGCCCAATACATGGAGATGTGGGCCCAGGACGCCGCCGCGATGTACGGCTACGCGGCCTCGTCGGCGGCGGCATCGCAGCTGACGCCGTTCGCCGAGCCGCCCAAGACCACCAACGAGTCGGCCGGTCCGATGCAGGCGGCCGCCGTCACCCAGTCGGGCGCGCAGTCGAGCTCCAACACCGCCGCGCAGCTGAGCACCGCGATGCAACCCATGCTCAACGCCGGCAACGTCCAGGCGGCCGCCCCGACCGCCCCGACGACGGGAACGGGCCTGGGGATCGGACAAAACCTGGACTACTGGAACAACATCTGGTCGGTGCTGACGGGCCCGTACTCCCCGCAGTCGTGGAGCAGCGTCCCGGGTGGCCCGTTCCTGTCCTTCGGCCAGGCGTACGCCTGGGGCCAGAACGGCCAGGGCGCCGCCGCCTACCTGTCCGGCCCGAAGGCGATCAACGGCGCGCTCGCCCCCTTGACCAGCGGCCCGAGCGCGGTGCGGCCGATGCTCAGCTCCGCCGTGGGGCCGGCGTCGGGGTCCATGGGCAAGGCGGCCCTGGTCGGCGGCATGTCGGTGCCGCAGGGTTGGACGGAAGCCGCGCCGGCGATCCGAACGATCGCCCAGGTGCTGCCCGCCGACATGACGGCCGCGCCGGCCGCCGCCCTGGCCGGTGAGGAGGGCATGTTCAGCCAGATGGGCCTGTCGAGCCTGCTCGGCCGCGCCGTCGCGAGCAGCGCGACGCGTTCGGTGGGCGGCGCCGCGGCTACGGCCACTGCGCTGGGCGGTGCCGTCGCCGAGGCCGATCCGGCCGCAGCCACCATCATCGTCATCCCGGCCCTCGAGGACTGACGGCGATGACCACCACACAGAGGCCAGCGCCGTCCGCGCGGGCGCCAAGGACAGGGGACTAGAGATGTTTTACGGAGCCTTCCCGCCGGAGTTCAACTCCGGCCGGATATACGCCGGCCCGGGGGCGGAGTCGTTGGTGGCCGCGGCGACGGCATGGGAGAACCTGGCCACCGAGCTGCAGTCCGCGGCGACCGCGTACTCCTCGGTGGTTTCGAGTCTGGCCACCGGCCCCTGGGTGGGTCCGTCCTCGATCGCCATGGCGTCGGCGGCGGCCCCCTACGTGGCCTGGATGCAGCAGACCGCCGTCCAGGCCCAGGAGGCCGCGACGCAGGCCGCCGCGGCGGCGGCCGCCTACGAGACGGCGCTCGCGGCCCACGTGCCGCCCCCGGTGATCGCCGAAAACCGGGCCCTGTTGGCGCAGCTGATGGCTACCAACCTGTTCGGGCAGAACACGGCGGCGATCGCGGCCACCGAGACCCAGTACGGCGAGATGTGGGCCCAGGACGCCGTGGCGATGGACACCTACGCCGGCTCGTCGGAGGTGGCCACCCGGTTCACGCCGTTCAACGACCCGCCGCAAACCACCACCGGCGCGGGCCCGACGATGCAATCGGCCGCGGTGAGCCAAGCCGCGGGCACGTCGGCCGGCAGCGTCGGGTCGACCATCAGCGCAACGGCCGACTCGCTGACCGCGGGCCCGGGCAACCCGATACTGGCGTGGCTGTCGCAGCTCGCCACCGAATACAACACCGCGATCACCACGTTCTTGAAGGGCTTCGGCACCACGCCCGCCGGCACCCCCTTGATCACGGCCATGTACAACGCCGTCAAGGTCCCGTTGGGACTGACCACCCAGTTCAACGACGTCGGGTTGCTGATCAACTTCCCCCTGTCGCAGTGGCTCAAGTTCGCCCCACCCGCCGCCTACGGCGCGTTGCCGAAGGATGCGCTGGGTGCCGGTCTCGGGGCGCTGGGCTTCGGCCGCGGCACGCTGTACGACGCGATCAGTCCGGCGGCGGGTTTCGCGCGTGGCACCTTGGTGGGGCAGCTCACCGTCCCGCCCAGTTGGGCCTCGGCCACCCCGGCCATCCGGACGGTCGCCGCGGCGCTGTCGGCCGCCGGGCCCGAGGCCGTCCCGGCCGCCAGTCTGGCCGAGGGCGGCCTGTTCAGTTCGATGGCCATGGCGGGGATGCTCGGCAGTGCCCTCGGCGCCGGCGGGCCCACCGTGGTGGGGGCCAGCGTGCGCAATCGGATGAAGCCGATCAAGGACCTCAAAGACAAGCAGTCGCCGGAACAACTCAAGCGTCTGGTCGCGCAGATATCGGAGAAACCCGAAACCGTGCAGCACCACAACGTCGACCAGGAAGGCTTGGACGCCCTGCTCGAGCAGCTGGCAAAGAAACCCGGCATTCACGCGGTCCACCTGAAGAAGGGCGACAAGTCCAAGGTCCTGCCCGCCGACGCCCAATTGGGCTGAAAATCAACATGTTTGGGACCAAACAGCCAAGCCAAGGAGGTTGCGCGATGAAACGTTTACTGGTTCTACTGAGCGCCCCGGTCGTGATCGGGTTGGCCGCGCCGGCGCACGCCGGCCCGCCGCCAGAGCCGGACGGCGACGACGGGGCCTTCCTCGCCGCCCTGCATCAGGCGGGCTTCAGCTTCGCCAGCCCGGACGCGGCCGTCGGGGCGGGCCGGGCCGTGTGTTCGTGTCTGAACAACGGCGAGTCGGGCCTCGAGCTGGTCCACGACGTGAAGACGCACAATCCCGGGATGGACATGGAGATGGCCTCCAACTTCGCCATGATCTCGGCGAAGTACTACTGCCCGCATCAACTCTCCAAGGCCTGATTGGCCGGCCCGAGTCAGGCTGATGGACAAGGCGATTCAGCCATAGGATTCGACGCTGCACGCGGTGCGCCGGCGTGAGACAATCGCGAGCTATGAGGATGCTGGTGGGTGTCGTCGGCGTGTGCGCCGCGATCGGACTCGCCGCCCCCGCACATGGTGACCCGGATACCGGCGGCGTCGACCAGGCGAGCTTTCTCGCGTCGCTGCGAAGCGCGGGCATCACCTACAAGACGCCGGAGGCGGCGGTCCAGTTCGCCCAAGCGGTGTGCACGGCGATGGGCAACGGCGAGTACGGCCCCCAAATGGTCAACGATCTGAAGGGCCAAAACCCCGGGCTCACTACGGATCACGCGACGTCGTTTCTGGCGATCGCCGCGAAGTATTACTGCCCCCAGCAACTCAACAGGAGCTAGCCGCCCATAGCGGGAACCGTTTGGCGGCCCCCAGGTTTCGCACAGGTGGCCGCCGCGCGTCCGGTTCGGGCGAGGTCCACCCGCTGTTCACCTGAGCCTGGTTAGCTGCGGCTACAGCAGCGTGCGCGGCCCGAGGAGAAGGAGTGCCATGGATACGCTCAGCGTCGCCGATTTCGCGCTCCGGCTCGCCGTCGGGGTGGGCTGCGGCGCCCTCATCGGCCTGGAGCGGCAATGGCGGGCGCGCCGGGCCGGATTGCGCACCAACGCGCTGGTCGCGGCCGGCGCGACCTTGTTCGTGCTGTACGCCGTCGCCACCACGGACACCAGCCCGACCAGGGTCGCGTCGTATGTGGTGTCCGGCATCGGCTTCCTCGGCGGTGGCGTGATCCTGCGGGAAGGCGTCAACGTCCGGGGCCTCAACACCGCCGCCACCCTGTGGTGCTCCGCGGCGATCGGCGTCCTGGCCGCGTCCGGGCATCTGGTCTTCACCCTGATCGGCACCGGCACGGTCATCGCCATCCATGTGTTCGGGCGCCCGCTGGGCCGGCTGATCGACCGCGACAACACCGGCGACGAGGACGAAAGCCTGCGGCCCTACCTGGTGCAGGTGATCGCCCGCCCGAAACACGAGAAGTACGCGCGCGCCCAGATCGTGCAGCACGCCAACGGCAACGACATCACGCTGCGCGGCATCCACACCGGGCGGGCCGACGGCGACGACGAGATCACCCTGACCGCGCACCTGCTCATGGACGGGGATGCGCCATCGCGGCTGGAGCGGCTGGTGGCCGAGCTGTCCCTGCAACCCGGGGTCCGTGCGGTCCAGTGGTACGCCGGCGACGAGGCGCAGTCGGACAGCCGCGGCTAGGCGCGCGACTGCAGCTCCGGCGCGGCCGCGGCCAGCAGGTCGGCGCGGTTGCCGGTCAACGGCGGATAGATCCGGCGGGTATTGATGGTCCGCTTGGTGTCCTTGGCCCGGGCGCCGACGGCCACGACCGCCCGATCCCACCCCTCGGTGTAGAGCGCCCCCGCGGGCCCGAGGTCGAGAACCGTAACGTACCAAGGGATTCGGAGGGCCAGCAGCGGCTCGCCGAACAGGTCACTGATGACGTTGTACCCGGCGTAGCGCCCCATCGGGCGGCCGTGTTGGCACGACATCACCGACAGGTGGTCGTCGTCCATGCGGGCCGCCGCGACGTCGCCCGCGGCGAAGACCGCGGGCAGTCCGATCACCCGCAGATAGTCGTCGACGGTGACCCGCCCCAGGCCGTCGCGCGCCACCGGCAGCTGCTCGGTCAGCGGGCTCGCCCGCATTCCGGCGCACCACACCACCGTGGCCGCCGCCAGGTGCTCGCCCGAAGTCAGCGACACGCCGCGCTCGCTGATCGCGGTGACGCCCACCCCTGCCCGCGCCTCGACGCCGTTGGCCGACAGGGCTTCTTCGATCACCAGGCGCGCTGCCGCGCCCATATCGGAGCCGATGCGGCCGCGATCCAGCAGCACCACCCGGGGAGTGGCGCCGCTCGCGGCGAACAGTCCCCGCAACCGCTCCGGCAGCTCGCAGGCCACTTCGATGCCGGTCAGCCCCGCCCCGACGACGACCGTGGCCGCCGCGGCCGTCGGCGCTCCGTCGGCGAGCCGACGCAGATGGTCCCGCAGCGCCAGGGCGCCGGCATAGGTGTCGACGTCGAAGCCGTGTTCCCGCAGGCCCGGGATGGCGGGTTTGACGACGTGGCTGCCCGACGCCAGCACCAGCCGGTCGTAGGGATAGGTCACCCCGCTCGAGGTGGCGACGGTTCGGGCGTCGGTGTCGATGCCGGTCACCTCGGTGGCAACGTGCGCCACCCCAACGGGGTCGAGCAGGTCGGCGAGCGGAATCCGGCAGGGCGTCAGGTCGGCTTCGTAGTTACGCACCCGGATGTCGTGGAAGGGTTTGGCACTCACGACGGTGATGTCGACGCTGCCCGCCGGGATGGCGAGCTCGTCGCAGCGCCGGGCCGCGCCGAGTGCCGCCCATAACCCGGCGAACCCCGAGCCGATCACCAGCACAGCGGTCAAGTGCTCAATACCTCATTTGGTACGGGCCGTTACCAGAGTCGGCCGATGGTCGTAATCTATCGGTGTGAATGCTGTCATCGGGTTCTGGTTCGCGCTGCCCCCGCAGGTGCGCGACCCGGTGCTGTTCGCCATCCCGTTCTTCCTATTGCTGTTGGCCATCGAATGGACCGCGGCCCGCAAGCTGCAGCGCGGCGAGGCCTCCCAGACCACTGAGGAGCGGCCCGGATCCGGCGCGTACCTGACCCGCGACTCGTGGACGAGCATCTCGATGGGCCTGGTCTCGATCGCCACCAGCGCCGGCTGGAAGGCGCTCGCGCTGCTGGGTTACACCGCGATCTATGCCTACCTGGCGCCGTGGCACCTCTCGCCGGCCAAGTGGTACACCTGGGTCGTCGCGCTTGTCGGCGTCGACCTGCTGTACTACGGCTACCACCGGATGGCTCATCGGGTCCGACTGGTATGGGCGACGCACCAGGCCCACCACTCGAGCCAGTACTACAACCTCGCCACCGCGGTGCGCCAGAAGTGGAACAACAGCGGCGAGGTCTTGATGTGGGTTCCGTTGCCGCTCTTGGGCCTTCCCCCCTGGATGGTGTACTTCAGCTGGTCGCTGAACCTGATTTACCAGTTCTGGATCCACACCGAGCGCATCGACAAGCTGCCGCGCCCGTTCGAATTCGTCTTCAACACCCCCTCGCACCACCGGGTGCACCACGGGATGGACCAGATCTATCTGGACAAGAACTACGGCGGCATCCTGATCCTCTGGGACCGGCTGTTCGGCAGCTTCCAGCCCGAACTGTTCCGCCCCCACTACGGCCTCACCAAGCAGGTCGACACGTTCAACATCTGGAAGCTGCAGACCCGCGAATACGTCGCGATCGCCCGCGACTGGCGATCGGCAAACCGCCTGCGCGATCGTCTGGGCTACGTTTTCGGGCCACCGGGCTGGGCGCCGCGCACCGCGGAAGCCGGCGAGGCGACCGTCCCGCTGGCGACTTCGCCGTAACGCGGGGACTTCACGGCGCGAAGACTTCTGCGTAACGGAAAGTCACGCCGTAATCTCGAATCGGTCGAGATTTGGCCCCGACGGATCGGAGTTGATGGTGCGTCGCCTGGCAATGCGCGCTTTCACCGCGTCGATCACCGTCGCCGCGCTCGCGCAATCGATGCCCCCTGCGCCGGCCGAGGCCGATCCCGTCGCGGTATATCCGGGCATGGAGATCCACCAGGGCAACCGCGTCTGCACGCTGGGTTACGTCGACCCCAGTCTCAAAATCGCGTTCACCGCGGGCCACTGCCGCGGCGAAGGCGGGGTCGTGACCGACCGGGGTGGCGCCGTCATCGGCCGGCTGGCCGCCTTCCGGGACAACACCCCCAGTGGCACGACGGTGGCCACCGACCAGTTGATCACCGATTACGAGGCGATCGTGCTGGACAACGGCGTGCTGGCGAACAACGTCCTGCCGGGCGGGCGGCAACTGATCTCGAACCCGGCCGCCGCGCTGGCCCCCGGCCAGGCGATCTGTCACTTCGGGGTGAGCACGGGCGAAACCTGCGGGACGGTGGAAAGCGTGAACAACGGTTGGTTCACCATGTCGCACGGCGTGCAGAGCCACAACGGCGATTCGGGCGGCCCGGTGTACTTGCCGTCCAGCGCCGGCCCCGGGCTGCTCGTCGGCATCTTCAACAGCGTCTGGGGGGACTTCCCGGCGGCGGTGTCGTGGCGGGCCACTTCCGAAGAGGTCCGGGAGGACCTCGGGGTGGCGCGGGGCGGGGCCCGCTAAGGGAACTCAGCGGGGCGCTTCGGCCTGCGCGAGGGCGAACACCGGGATCGTGGGCGCGGCGGCGCGGAATTGTTCGTCGGTGCTGTCCGGCGTCAGCCCGCCGACGTAGCCCTTGACCTGCCAATACCAGCGGTCCAGATAGCGTCGCAGCAGTTCCGGCTTGGCCGAGTCGGCCACCTCGCTGACCCGGGCGCGCCGCCTGCGCCAGCGGGGGCCCGTTTCGACGACGCCCGCCGCCCTGACGTTGCGCGCCCACTGGGTGTTGCCGCGCGGCGACACCAGGTAGTCCACGCCGTCGACGGTCAACAGATTGATGACCACCGCCCGCGGTTTCCCGGACTTGCGCCCGCGGACCCGCAGCGCGCGGGTCCCGGCGATGCTGATCCCCAGTTCGGCGAGCCACCGGATCACCGCGTTGGCGGCCCGTGCGGCGGCGTTCGGCTCTTCGTATCGCGTCGACATGTCGCGTCCTCTCTCGCAAACTTACCGAGAGCGGTGCTCTCTAAGTCGGCGACACTGCCACAGTCCTGGCCAGAAAGCAAGAGCGGTGATCTCGGTTGTGCCAGACTGGCCGCGTGGGCAAACGCCAGGAAACCCGGGAGCAGATCGAGGCGCGCATCGTCGAGCTCGGTCGCCGGCAGCTGGTCGAGCGCGGCGCGGCCGGGCTGTCCGTGCGCGCGATCGCGCGGGACCTGGGCATGGTGTCCTCGGCCGTCTATCGATATGTGTCCAGCCGCGACGAGCTGCTGACCCTGCTGCTGGTGGACGCCTACTCGGACCTGGCCGACGCCGTGGACCGCGCCCGCGAGACTGTCGGGGAGCTGTGGAGCGAGGATGTCGTCGCCATCGCGCGGGCGGTGCGGCGGTGGGCCGTCGCGCACCCCTCCCGCTGGGCCCTGCTCTACGGCAGCCCCGTGCCCGGCTATCACGCCCCGCCGGAGCGCACCGTGGCGGTCGGAACCCGCGTGGTCGCGGCCTTCTTCGACGCCGTCGCGTCCGGGATCGCCACCGGTGACATCAGGCTGACGGATGTCGTTGCACCGCAACCAATGTCGTCGGACTTCGAGCGGATTCGCCACGAGTTCGGGTTTCCCGGCGATGACCGGGTCGTGGCCAAATGTTTCCTGCTGTGGGCCGGGGTGTTGGGCGCGATCAGCCTCGAGGTGTTTGGGCAGTACGGCGCCGACACCCTCACCGACCCCGAGGCGGTGTTCGACACGCAGGTGCGCCTCCTGGTGGACGTGCTGGGCCAGCACTGACCGGCCGGCCGGCCGAATTAGAACATGTTCACCCGGCCGTCCCGGCGGCGCGACGGCCCGCGATGGCAAAGTTTTCGCGGCCCTTTCTGGCGTGCGGGCCGCTGGACTATCCTGCGAGACGATGACCCTTCTCGTTCAGTCGCCGACGCAGATCGCGTGGGTTACCACCGACCTGGATGCCACCGAAACCGCCCTCACCGGCCTGTTAGGTGTGCGCAAGTGGGTGCGGATACCCGAGGTGCCTTTTGCTCCGGACACCTGCAGCTACCTCGGAAAGCCCGCCGATTTCGTTGCCAGCATCTCGCTGAGCTATCTCGGTGACATGCAGTTGGAACTGATCCAGCCGGTCAGCGGGGAGAACATCTATAGTGACTTTCTGCGCGAATCCGCGCCGGGTCTGCACCACATCTGCATGGAGGTGGAAAGCCCGGAGCAGTTCGACGCGGTGCTGGCCGAGGCAGTGCAGTTCGGGGCCCCCGTGGTGCAGCAAGGCGTGATGCCCGGCGGTATCCAATTCGCGTACGTGTCGGCGCCGCGGGCGGCGGTGCCGTTCGTGGAGATCGCCTACATTGCGCCCGAGATGAGGGCGTTTTACGACTACATCAAACAGGAGCAGCGCCCATGAGCCGCGCCGGCGGCGATGCAGTGCACAGCAATGAGGAGGAGTGGCGCCAATGAGCACCGAGATACCGGCCACCGTCAGCGCGGACGACGTCAATTCGTGGTCCGATGACGTCGACGTGGTGGTGATCGGCTTCGGCATCGCGGGCGGCTGCGCGGCGGTCAGCGCGGCGGCCGCCGGGGCGCGGGTGCTGGTGCTGGAGCGCGCGGCGGCGGCCGGCGGCACGACTTCGCTTGCGGGCGGCCATTTTTACCTGGGTGGGGGAACGGCGGTGCAGGAAGCGACCGGCCACCCGGATTCGCCGGAGGAGATGTACAAGTACCTGGTGGCCGTGTCCCGGAAGCCGGATCACGACAAAATCCGGGCGTACTGCGAAGGCAGCGTCGAGCACTTCAACTGGTTGGAAGACTTGGGTTTTCAGTTCGAGCGCAGCTACTTCCCGGGCAAGGCGGTCATCCAGCCCAACACCGAGGGCCTGATGTTCACCGGCAACGAGAAGGTGTGGCCCTTCCTGGAGAAGGCGGTGCCGGCGCCGCGCGGCCACAAGGTGCCCGTGCCCGGCGACACCGGGGGCGCCAGCATGGTGATCGACCTGCTGCTGAAGCGCGCCGCGAGCCTGGGCGTGCAGATCCGGTACGAGACGGGTGCAACCGAGCTCATCGTGGACGGTTCGGGCGCGGTCAGCGGTGTCATGTGGAAGCACTTCGCCGAAACCGGTGCGGTGAAGGCAAAGTCGGTGATCATCGCTGCCGGGGGCTTCGTGATGAACCCGGAGATGGTTGCCAAGTACACGCCGAAGCTGGCCGAGAAGCCGTTCGTGCTGGGCAACACCTACGACGACGGGCTGGGCATCCGGATGGGCGTGTCGGCCGGGGGCGCCACCGAGCACATGGATCAGATCTTCATCACGGCCCCGCCGTACCCGCCGTCGATCCTGTTGACCGGGATCATCGTGAACAAGCTCGGGCAGCGCTTCGTGGCCGAGGACTCATACCATTCCAGGACCTCGGGGTTCATCATGGACCAGCCGGACAGCGCGGCGTTCCTCATCGTCGACGAGGCGCACCTCGAGCACCCCAAGATGCCGCTGGTCCCGCTCATCGACGGGTGGGAAACCGTGCCGGAAATGGAAGCGGCGCTTGGCATTCCGGAGGGCAACCTCGTTGCCACGCTGGACCGGTACAACGCCAACGCGGCCCGCGGCGAGGACCCCGATTTCCACAAGCAACCGGAATTCCTTGCGGCACAGGATCACGGGCCGTGGGGCGCGTTCGACATGTCGCTGGGCAAGGCGATGTATGCCGGTTTCACCATCGGCGGGCTGGCCACTTCCGTGGACGGTGAGGTGCTGCGCGCGGACGGCACCGTGGTGCCGGGGTTGTACGCGGCCGGGGCGTGCGCCTCGAATATCGCCCAGGATGGCAAGGGTTACGCCAGTGGCACGCAGCTGGGGGAGGGCTCGTTCTTCGGGCGCCGCGCCGGAGCGCACGCGGCCCGAGGGGCCGGGGGCGCGTAGGCGCGCTACAACCCGGCGCCGGAGCGCACGCGGCCCGAGGGGCCGGGGGCGCGTAGGCGCGCTACAACCCAGCGCCGGAGCGCACGCGGCCCGAGCGCGCTAGACGCGCGCGGGCTCCTTCTTCTCCTCCACGGGACCCAGCCGCCACGGTCCGCCACCGAGCAGTTGCAGCTCCTGTTCGTGGTGCTGCTCGACGGTGGGCCGGTGGCTGACGCTCACGACCACGCAGTCCGGCAGTTCGGTCCGCACCAGTTGGTAGAGCGCGAATTCCAGCCCCTCGTCCAGCGCGGAGGTGGCCTCGTCCAAGAACACCGCCTTGGGTTTGGTGAGCAGGATCCGCGCGAAGGCGACACGCTGCTGCTCGCCGGGCGAAAGCACCTTGGCCCAATCCCGTTCCTCCTCGAGCCGATCGAGCAGGGGGGCCAGGGCGACCTTGTTCAGCACCTCACGCAGCTCGTCGTCGGAGACGCCGTCCGGTGAGTTCGGGTAGCACACCACGGTGCGCAGGTTGCCCAGCGGCACGTACGGCAGCTGCGACAGGAACATCGTCGCGTTGTCGCCGTCCGGGCGGCACAGGGTCCCGGAAGCATACGGCCACAGCTCGGCGAGACTGCGCAGCAGCGTGGTCTTGCCGGCACCGGAGCGCCCGGTGATCACCAGCGAATCACCTTCGGCCAGTTGAACATCCAGTGGGTCGATCAACCGGTCGCCGCCCGGCGTGCGCACCTCGACGTCGCGGAGTTCGACGGCCGATTCTTCGCTGGGCTTGACCAGCATGCTCGGCAGCGCGCGGCCCTGGCTGTTGGCGTCGACCAGCCCGTGCAACCGGATGATGGCCGCGCGGAAGGCCGCAAAGGCGTCGTAGTTGTTCCGGAAGAACGACAACGAATCGTGAATGTTGCCAAAGGCGGTCGCGCTCTGCCCGACGTCACCGAAGTCGATCTGCCCGGCGAACAAGCGCGGCGCCTGAATCACCCACGGCAGCGGGACGATCGCCTGCGACACCGACCAGTTCCAGCCGTTGAAGATGATGGTCCGGCGCACGAACTTGCGGTAGTTGTCGATGATCGGGGTGAACCGGCGCCACAGTTGCGACCGCTCGACGCGCTCGCCGCGGTAGAAGCCGACGGCCTCGGCGGCATCCCGCAAGCGCACCAGGGCATACCGGAACGCGGCGTTGAGTTTCTCGTTGTTGAAGCTCAGCCGGATCAGCGGATGCCCCAGCCAGACGGCGACCAGCGTGGCGACGAACACATACACCAGGACCGTCCAGAACATCGCGCGGGGGAAGTCGACGCCGAACACGTTGAGGTTTCCGGACAGGTTCCACAGGATCGCCGCGAACGAGATCACCGAGGCCACCGCGTTGACCGCCCCGAACAGCAGGGTGCTGCCGGTCCCGTTCGACGGAATGTTCGGCGTACCACCGGCATTCGCGGTGAAGATGTCGATGTCCTGCTGGATGCGCTGGTCGGGGTTGTCGATCGTGTTGTCGATGAACAGGTCCCGGTAGTAGGCCCTGCCGTCGAGCCAGTCGTCGGTGAGGTGGGCGGTCAGCCACATGCGCCAGGCGATGATGAACCGCTGCGTCAGGTAGATATCGATCATGAACCGGATGACGTACAGCGTGGCCAGCACGCTGAAGATGGCGATCGACATCCAGAAGCCGTGAATGCCGGACTGTTTGACCGCCTCGTCGTCGGCCGCCACGCCCTGCACCGCCTTCTGCACCGCCGTGTACAGATCGTTGCCCTGGTAGCTGAGCAACACCGTGAGCCGCACCGACAGCAGCACCGACAGCAACAACACGCCGAGCATCAGCCACACACCCACGCTGCGCGCCCCGACGAAGTAGCCGCGGGTGATCCGCCAGAACTGCCGCCCCCACGGCGTGAGGTACCTGAACGCCACCAGCGCGAGGAAGAGACACACGACGCTGATCAACCACGCGATGGCGACCCACCGCAGGGAATCCACGGCCGCGGCCGACCAGTCGATCGAGGGCTTGAACGGCTTTGGGCCCATGGTCGCTATCTCCTCACGATCGAGCCGGTGGACTGTGCTGGAACTTCAAATCCTTCGGCGAAGGTACCGGAAGGATCTGGATAGGCTGCGGTTATGAGCACCGACGCCATCCCCACACAAACATTGCACGCCGGCCGGCTGGTCGCGCGCCGGCTGCGGGCCAGCGGGGTCGACACCGTCTTCACGTTGTCCGGCGGCCACTTGTTCTCCGTTTACGACGGCTGCCGCGAGGAGGGCATTCGGCTGATCGACACCCGCCACGAGCAGACCGCCGCCTTCGCCGCCGAGGGCTGGTCGAAGGTCACCAGGGTGCCCGGCGTTGCCGCCCTCACCGCGGGACCGGGCGTCACCAACGGGATGAGCGCGATGGCGGCAGCGCAGCAGAACTGCTCACCCCTGGTGGTGCTGGGTGGCCGGGCGCCCGCGCAGCGCTGGGGCATGGGCTCGCTGCAGGAGATCGACCACGTGCCGTTCGTGGCGCCGCTGGCGCGGTTCGCCGCCACGGCCCAGTCGGCCGAGGACGCCGGCCGGCTCGTCGACGAGGCGTTGCGGGCGGCGGTCGGCGCGCCCTCGGGCGTCGGCTTCGTCGACTTCCCCATGGACCACGTCTTTTCCATGTCCGAGGATCACGGCCGCCCCGGCGCCCTCACCGACCTGCCGCCGGGGCCCGCTCCCGACGGCGAGGCGTTCTGCCGGGCCGCCAGCGCCCTGTCCGCCGCGCGGCGGCCGGTGATCATGGCGGGCACCAACCTGTGGTGGGGGCGCGGGGAGGCGGCCCTGCTACGGCTAGCCGAGGAACTGCAGATCCCGGTGCTGATGAACGGGATGGCCCGCGGCGCGGTGCCCGCCGATCACCCGTTGGCGTTCTCGCGGGTGCGCGGAAAAGCGTTGGGGGAGGCCGACCTTGCGCTGATCG
>NZ_LZIZ01000187.1:0-2078 GCF_001666915.1 Mycobacterium sp. E3339
ACGTGCTCGATCACGATGGCTTCCCGGCCGTCGACCACACCGATCGCCCGCATGCGCAGCGCACCGCAGGTGCCCGCCTCGACGGTGCCCATAGCGACCTCCAGCGTCCGGTTCGTCACCGCGCGGTCGAAATACTCGCGGACCTCCTGCACCTCGACGCCGAGCGCGTCGGCGACCAACCGGATCTGGCCCTGCCATTCGCCCGCGATCGCACCCGGGAAGCCGATCCAGGGCTGGTAGTTGAGCGGACGACCGAAACCCAGCGCGTCGCTCATGATGTCGGGGACGCCGTAGTCGTCGTACAGGCCGATCTCGAACGCGTGAATCTTCTCGATGGACGATGACTGGGTGGACAACACCAGCGGCAGGTAATCGGCGGCGAACCCCGGCTCGATCCCCGACGCGTACAACGACACCTGGCCCTGCTTGGCCGCGGCGACCAGCTGGTCGCGCCACTCGGCGGGTTCGTAGGCGTGCGGGTTGACCAGGCGGGTGGTGCTGGTCGTGACGACGTTGATGCCGGACTCGAGCAGCCTGACGTAATCCGGGATGGCCAGCGCGTCGCGCTCCGGGCCGCTGGCGGCGTAGATGACGCAATCGGGTTTCAGCGCGATCAGCGCATCGGCGTCGTTGGTGGCCGTCACGCCCAGGGGCTTGCCGCCGGCCAACTCGCCGGCGTCCTTACCGACCTTGTCCGCCGAATGCACCCAGACCCCAACGAGTTCCAGGTCGGGACGGCGGGCGATGGCGTCGATCGCGATCGCCCCAACACCGCCGGTGGACCACACGACGGTACGGATGGGCACCGGCGTTCTCATATGGCCCGGGCGGCGGCCGCCGCCGCCCGCTCGAGGTAGGGCCACGCGACATCGGGCGCGAGGCCGCCGCATAGCGGGTGCAGCGGCAGCGGCCGGCACCCGCGGACGTACTCGGTCGCCTCATCGCAGGTCATGATGCGGTAGGGGCCGCCCTCGTTGCGCAAATCCGACACGCTCTCGGCGCGGGTGATGCTGGCAACGGAATCGTCGTGGGGCCGGTATGACGCCGCCGTCACCGCGTCGTGCAGCAGGTGGGGCCCGAGCACGTCCCAGGCCTCCTCGACGCCCCGCTCGTGTTCGGCGACGAATACCGCAGTCGGCACCCCCGGAGCGGGAAACTGGACGAATCCGGGTTCATGCCCGTGTGCGCGGCACTGCTCTTCGTAGAACTCGATCAGGCCGGGCCACTCCGTCTGGGACACGAACCCCAGGCCGTAACGCCCGGCCCGGCGGGCGGCGGCCTTGCTGCCGCCGGCAATCAGCATCACCGGCCCCGAGTCAGAACCGGACGCCGGCGTGACCCGGACTGTGCGCCCGCGATATTCGACGGGTTCGCCGCGAACGAGTGGCCCGAGAACGGCCAGGATTTCGTCGGCCGCGCGACCGCGGGTGGACATGTCGATGCCGAAGTGGTCGTACTCCTCGTGTCGATGTCCGACACCGAACGCGTACGACACCCGTCCCCGGCTGATCAGGTCGAGTACGCACATCTCCTCGGCGAGCCGAACCGGATCGCGTAGCGGAATCGTCACCGCGGCAAGCAGGATCGCCAACGTGTGCGTCCTGGCGGCGATCGCAGAGGCCAGCATCAGCGGCGACGGCAAATGGCCGTCGTCGGCCCCGTGATGCTCGGACAACACCGCCAACACTGCGCCGCGGGTTTCGCCCCACGCGCACATGTCGATTGCCGCGGCGTACAGCTCCGCGGCGGGCCCGGACCACCGCGGAACCCGCATGTCGAATCTCAACGTAAACATCGGCGCCCCCCCGGTCCGCCTCTGAACACGCAGTCTAACGCCCGCATGGCTGCAAGTTAACCTAAAATTTGTTCGATAAGATAGTGCGCGCTTTCTTAAATCCTTGACCGAGGGGTGTCGCGGCGGTAGCTTCAAATCGAATATCGCATACCAGCCGACACTGTTCGTGCCGTATCGGCAACGGCCGCAACAGTTTTCATCGTGCTGGCGACGCGCGCACACCTGAGGAGGACGAGATGACGGCTCACCGGGTGGTGGTGTGGGCGACGGGTGGCATCGGGTC
>NZ_LZIZ01000188.1:0-2302 GCF_001666915.1 Mycobacterium sp. E3339
TCCTCGGCGGCGGCGGCCATGTTGGCGCCGATGGCGGTCGCGCCGCCAACCACCAATCCCGCCGGAGCGGCGGCCGGGTGGGCGCCATAGTGGCCGCGCGTGTACGGCGCCTGGTGGCGGCCGTAATTGGCGGCCCCATAACCGTTGTAACCGCCGTGCTGGGGTGTGCCGACGCCGCCGTAGCCGCCGCCACGCCACCCCGGGGTCGTGGGCGCTGCTGCGGTGGCCGGCCGGGCGGGCCCCGTGGGTGTCGCGCGGTTGGGTGCGGCGGGCGTCACGCGACTGGGCAGGGCCGGTGACGTGCGGGCGGGTCCGGCCGGCACCATGCGGGCGGGCGCGGCGGGGACGAGCTGGCCGCCGGCGGCTTGCGTCGCATTGGCGGCTTCGGTGGCCTCGTACGAATCGGCGCTTTGTGCCAGGGTCCTGACGAACTGCTCGTGGATCATGCTGGCCTCGCCGCTGATCGCCTGATACTGCTGGCCGTAGCCCGCGAAGGCGGCCGCGGTCATCGCCGAGACTTCGTCGGCCGCGGCCGGGACGACGCCCGTAATCGCGAATGCGGCCGTCGAGTTGGCCGCGGTCACCGCCGAGCCGATCGACTGCAGCTGGCCGACCGCGGCTGACAGCAACAGCGGTTGCGTGGTCAGGAACGACATGTGTCTTCTCCTCGTGGAATGCCTGAATCTGGATAATCCCGTCGTGCTTGCGGACACTATGTCATATTTTTGGAATCGATGTCTAGGTTTAGGGACAGATTTCTTGTGTTCGTCATCAGACTCGCAGGTGGAGACACTTTGCCCGGCTTTCGGCACCGCGTTACTCTGGACGGATGCCACGCACCAACGCCGCAGGATGGGGGCTGAGGCGCCTGCTCGAGGCGACGCTCAACCGCGACATCACCGTCGAGCAGTTGCGCGACGCCTGCGGCGTCACCAAGGGGCGCTGGTACGGGGCGGCCGGGCGCGCCAACGCCGACGACTTCCCCGACGCCGAGGAGGCCAGGCGCGCCGCGCACGCGTTCGGACTCAGCGCCACCTGGCTGCAGATAGAACTGGGCCTGATCACGCCCGAAGATGTGCACGCGGTGCTGGGTGATGGCGAGTCGCCGGATCCGTTCCGGGTCACCACCCGCCAGCGGGTGCTGATGCCCAATCCGACGGCGGAGGGCCCCAGCAGCTGAACCGGCTGGTCCGGCTTTGACTCAACCGCCGGCCGGGGGCGAAGCGATAACGGTGGGCTTGAAACCGTATCGGGGCGCGACAAAGTGCGCCGCGCCGCGCCCGGTCCCACCGACGGGCATCGTCGGCACCCCGCCCACCGCATTCGCCGCCGGCTCGACGGACGACGCGGCGGTGAGGCCATTGAGCGCCACGGTGACGGGCGGACCCGCCGGGGCCGCGCCGGCCCACGCCGCGGGCACCGACAAGCCACCGACCGACGAGGCCTTCCCCACGGCTCCACCGATCGCGCCAATCGCGGCGCCCGGCACGGCCGCGGGCAAAACCGCTTCCGCGGCCTTGGCGGCGCCCTCGGTGGCCGATTTCGCGGCGGGCATCATGCCCTGGGCGATACTTTGGATGTCTTTGAACGAGGTGGTGAAAAGCCTTGTGGGCGAGATCAATCGGATGAACGCATCGAAGGGCGTGCTGGCGTCGAGCGTCTGCGAACCGGTCAGGCCCTCCAACAGATCGCCCAACGGACCGCTCACCACGAGCCCGTCGCCCTCGGGGTTCAGGCTGATCCCACCGAGGCTGATACCGGCGGGATTGTTCGGCACCCCGGCCAGCGACGACAGCGTTTGAGGCACGTTGTCGAGCCCCTGCGCGCTGCCATTGCCGGCCGCCTGGGCCACCGCGGCGGCCTGACCGGCGACCCCGGCCGGATTGGTGGTGGGGGCCGCCGGGTCGAACGGCGCCAACGTCGCCGCCTCGGCCGAGGTCCCGGCATATCCGTACATGGCCGCGGCGTCCTGCGCCCACATCTCGCCGTACTGCGCCTCGGTGGCCGCGATCGCGGCGGTGTTCTGGCCGAGGACGTTCGTCGCCAGAAGTTCCAGCAGCAACGCGCGATTCGCCGCGATCACCGGCGGAGGCACCGTTTCGGCGAACGCCGCCTCATAGGCACCCACGGCGGCCGCGGCTTGAGCGGCGGCCTGCTCCGCCCGCCCCGCCGTGCCGCGAAGCCAGGCCACCTGTGGCACGGCCGCCGCCAGCATGGCCGACGCCGCCGCCCCCTGCCACGGCCCGTCGTCAAGTCCCGCGAGAACCGACCCGTAGGAGGATGCCGCGGCATCCAACTCGGC